>NZ_JACADT010000004.1:0-42625 GCF_013421635.1 Streptomyces sp. UH6
GCCAAGACCTCCCATGCACGCGCCGCGGCCCGGCGCGCCGCCGGGTCGCGATGCGTGGCCAGCGAGGCGACGAACGACGCAGCGAGATGAGGAGAGTCCAGCAGGGCCGTCCGTACGGAAGGGTCGGGGTCGTCGAGCAGGCGGGCGCACACGTCGTCCGGCAGTGGTGCGACTGTCGTACGCGGGTCGCACCACTCGGGTCCGTACGCGAGAGCAGCCCGCACCTCGGGGGAGGGGTCGTCGGCGAGCCGGGCCCGCTGCGCGGGATCGGTCCTGGCGCTCATCGCGAAGTCGATCCGGGCGCCCGGGCTCGGGTGAGCCAGGATCACCGCGACGGCCTGCTCGGGAAGCCCGGCCCGCTGCAGGGCGTGACGGGGTGGTCCGTCGCCGCCGTCGAAGGCGAGCAGGCGCAGAAGCAGTGGTGTGGGCAGCGCCGGGTTGCGGGCGACTCCGTCCAACGCGGGCGCGTGGAAGGCGACCACGATCCCCCGATCTCTCCGTCGACCCCTCGGCCTTCACCGACATTGCCAT
This sequence comes from Streptomyces sp. UH6, assembly GCF_013421635.1. Taxonomy (NCBI): domain Bacteria; kingdom Bacillati; phylum Actinomycetota; class Actinomycetes; order Kitasatosporales; family Streptomycetaceae; genus Streptomyces; species Streptomyces sp. UH6. The sequence goes on from NZ_JACADT010000004.1 coordinate 532, forward strand.
TCAACGGAAACCATCTCATGGGCGAAGACCGCGGCGACCTCTTACGCGAGAGCCGGTGCCTCAGGGGTGTGCCTCCCGCGCGGCCGCCCTACGTCCCACCGCCTCCGGAGCCGACCGGGTGGACCCGGGTGTCGGAGGCGGGGCCGGGCGACGACGATCGGGACGGCACGATGTCCGGCCGACTTCCTGGGCAGGTGGATGCGGACGGCGCCGGCCGACGCGGTCGAGTTCGGACGAACCGTGCACTTCGTGAGCCGTCGCACCGTCACTCTCCCGTGCAGCCTGAGCGGACAGCGATGCATGGCAGCGGCAAACGCGCTCCCTCGGCGTGCGAAGCTGCTCGGTCCTGCCTAGCGTCGGGGCATGAGCGTCAGCACGCCCTCCCGTGTCAACGGTGCTGCGGTCCTCGATCAGCCGTATGTGAGGCGCCGGGTGCTCGGCGCCGTTCCCGCATGTCGCACCGGCCGCCCTCGGCAGGACGACCGTCGGTGTGCGCGGCCGACCTCCGGTACGCGACGCAGACAGAGACGAGGAAGGCCACAGTGATGAACCCTCCGTCCTCCGCCCCTCCGGTCGGTCAGGAGCACGCCGATGCGATGGTCGTGTTCGGCATCACCGGTGATCTGGCGAAGAAGATGCTGCTGCCCGCCCTGTACGAACTGGTCCGCTCGAACACGTTGACCGTGCCCGTGTACGGGGCGGGCCGCAGCGACTGGGACGACGACAGGCTCCACCGACACGCCCGGGAGTGCGTCGAGGCGGCGGCCGGGCCCGTGGAGGAGGCCGCCCTCACGCGTCTCACCGGTCTGCTCCACTACGCACGCGTCGACTACGAGGACCCCGTCACCTTCGCGGACCTGGCCGCGACGCTCCGCCCGTACGGGTTCGTGGCGCATTACGTCGCCGTTCCGCCGGCCGTGTACCCGACGATCGCCCGGCGCCTGGGCGAGGCCGGGCTGCACACCGACGCCAGACTGGTCGTCGAGAAGCCCTTCGGGCACGACGCCGCCTCCGCGCGTGAACTCCAGGACCTGCTCCTCGCCCACTTCCCGGAGGATCGGCTGCGCCGCGTGGACCACTTCCTCGGCAAGGAGGTCGTCCAGAATCTGCTCACCCTCCGCTTCGCGAACCCGGTCATCGATTCACTGCTGCACCGCGATCGCGTGCGGAGCGTGCAGGTCACGATGGCCGAGGACTTCGACGTCGCCGACCGTGGCGGCTTCTACGACTCCACGGGCTGTCTGCGTGACGTCGTGGAGAACCACGTCTTCCAGACGTTGTCCTACTTCCTCATGGAGGCCCCGCGCAGTGCCGCGGCGTCGGACATCCTCGACGAGCGGACCCGGGCCCTGCGAGCCATCCGCACCGTGCTGCCGGGCGACTACGTCACCGGGCAGTACGAGGGCTACCAGGACACCGAAGGTGTGGCACCGGCGTCACGGACGGAGACGTACACGGCGCTGAGACTGTTCGTCGACACCCCCCGCTGGTCCGGTGTGCCGTTCACGGTGCGGGCGGGCAAGGCCATGGCGGCAAGCGCCATCGAGCTGATCGTCGAGTACGACCGTGCCGTGCCCGGCTACTTCCACACCCGTGAGGCCGAGCGGGCCGCCCCCGACCTGTTGCGCCTGCGCATCAGCCCCCGGCCGGGGTTCACCTTCTCCCTTCTCAGCCAGGACGCAGGCGGGACGACCGAGCTCCGCCAGGACGACGCGGTACTGGACTTCTCCCATCTGGACGGCAGCGACGTCGGCGCCTACGTCCGCGTGCTCCGCGACACGCTGTCCGGTGACCCCCGCCTGTTCGTGCGCATGGACATGGTCGAGGAATGCTGGCGCATCGTCGGCGACATCCTGGATCCCGTGAACGGACCGGTCACCTATCCGGTCGGCGGCTGGGGCCCGGCCGAAGCCGACCGCCTGGTCCCCGGCGGCCACTGGTTTCCCCTGGAACAGGTGCGGCAGCGGGACGCGTCGTGAGCAGCATGAGCGACATGAGCGGTCCCGGGTCCGGCGCCGGCCCCGACAGGTCCGGTGCCGGTGCCAAGGTGTGGGTGTGGGCGGGCGTGACCGCCGCGCTGACCTGCGTGCTCTACGGGTACAGCAGCGGCATCGTGGCCGGTGCGCAGCTGTTCTACGTCCCGCACTTCGGCCTGTCGACCACCCAGCAGAGCTTCGCCGTCTCCTCCTTCCTGCTCGGCGCCGCCTTGAGTGCGCTCACCTCCGGGCGCATCAGCGACCGCATCGGTCGCCGCCGCATCCTGCTCCTCAGCGGGCTGCTGTTCGGCGTCGGTCTTCTCGCCTGCGCGCTGGCTCCCGGCTTCGCGCTGTTCCTGGCCGGCCGCATCGTCCAAGGCCTGGCAGCGGGCATCGCGTCGGCCCTGGTACCGGTCTACCTTTCGGAGATCTCCGACGCCCGCAACCGCGGCCGCATGGGCCTGCTCAACCAACTGGGCCTCACCCTCGGTCTGCTCCTGTCCTACGTCGTCGCCCTGGTCCTGTCCGCCTCGGGTGACTGGCGCTGGATGTTCGGAGCGGGCGCCGTGGGCGTGGTGCTGTTCCTGCTCCTGTCCCCCACCCTGAGGGAGTCACCGGCCTGGCACCACAAGAGGCGGGTCGCGGACCGGACCGGGTCCGCCGACGACGAGGGTCGTGCCTCCGTCACCGACCTGTTCACCTCCGCCGTCCGTCCGGCCCTGATCACGGGAGCCGCGCTGTGCGCGCTGCAGCAGCTGTGCGGGATCAACGCCGTGCTGTACTTCGCCCCGACCATCATCAAGACGACCGGCCTGTCGGCGTCGAACTCGATCCTCTACTCGGTGTTCATCGGAGCCCTCAACCTGCTCATGACCTTTGTGTCCGCCCGACTGGTCGACCGGTGGGGCCGGCGCCCGCTCCTGCTGCTCTCCGTCGGTGGCATGTTCGTGACGCTGGTCCCGCTGGGCGCCTGCTTCGTCTGGGACGTCTCCGGGCAGAGTGTGATCGCTCTGGTCTGTCTGCTCGGGTACGTCGCCTTCTTCGCGATCGGTGCCGGACCGGTGATCTGGTTGCTGGTCTCCGAACTTTTCCCGCCGCGGGTGCGCGCACGCGGCGCGAGCCTGTGCACGGCTGTGAACTGGGTCTGCAATTTCCTGGTCAACCAGTTCTTCCTGCATCTGGTGCAGAGCCTGGGCGAGGGTCAGACCTTCTGGCTCTTCGCCGCTCTGTGTCTGCTGGGACTTGTCTTCATCGCCCGCAAGGTGCCCGAAACCCGGGGCCGTACCGACGCCGAGATCGCTGACGCCGTGCACCGTCTGTGAGGACCCAGGCGGGCGCTCGTCGTACGCGTTCCCGGACCGGTGACCGGTGACCGGTGAACAGCGGGGCGCGGAGGGAGCGGCCGCCGGCGACCGAGCCAGGCATCCTCACCCCCGGGGCGCGGGCCGGTGATGGAGATTGCCCGGGGTGCCGCACGGGCTGATCCGCTGGATGGCCCGGCCCAGCGACCAGATCGCCGCCCGCCTGACCGAGCCGGAGCACGAGCACGTCACCGCCGTCGACGACGGCGAGCCGCGGTTCCTGCCCGTCGTCTCCGAGCGGGCCCGCGCCAGGCTGAACCGGATCGCCGCCCGCAAGACCCGCCCGCCCATGCAGTCGGCCCGGCCGCTCGCGCAGCTGTGCGCGTGGTGGAAGGCGAGCGCGATCCCCTCCGGGGTCGCCTTACACCGCCCGGTGGGCCCTGTCCGACCTCACCGCCCGCCGCCGACCCCCGCACCCGACCAGGATCGGCAACCCCTGGCCGACCCCGGCGAGCTGGCCGCGCACCGACGCCCGGGCCAGGACGCGGGGGAGTGGGAGATCCCCCGCATGCCGCTCCCATACGAGCGCGCTGTCCTCGCCGGCGTGGTGGTCCGCGAGAAGCTGCGCACCACCTCCGCCACCGCCGTGCGGGGCCGGGCATACGACGTCGTCACCCACCACCAGGCGGCGATGCCCGAGCAACTGCTCGCGCCCGAGCCGACCGACCCCGAGCACGACGGTCAGGAGCCGAAAGCCGGCCGTAGGGAGGCGATCGACATGTCGGACAAGGAGAAGGTGGCCCGGCGGCAGGGCGCGGCGGTGCACGACTTCCGACCGTGGTCGCGGATCTACCCGGCCACCGGCCGCGAGGGCTGCGTCCCGGTGGCGTTCGTGTTCACCGGCAGGACGGCCGCGCAGCGCGTCAGCCGAATGGGGCGCCTGGAGCAAAGCGCCTGCCGATACCTCGCCGGCGCCCTGTGCCGTGGGCCGATGGCACGGCCGTCGACCACCACCAGGCTGTGCCCGTGGTTGTCACCGAACTGGAGCGGATCACCACCGATGCGGCCAGGGCCGCAGGCGCGTTGAGTAGCAGACGCTGTCCGAGGCTCTGGACAGTCCTGACGGGGACCGGCCGTACCGGGTGGAGCTCCAAGAGGCCCGTCGGCGTCAGGTGGGCGCGAGGCCACGCATCGGGAGGCGTAGCGGCCGGTGTGCACACGGTGCGGCAACAGGTGCACCGACGAACGCCGGCAGAAGGTCAGGCAGCGCTCGTGGCCCGGAGAGTGGGACCGGCTGTGCGGTCCGTGCGCGAGGGAGGACGCCGGCCGAGCGGAGGCTGAGCGCGTCGCGCGCCGCCTGGCGGAGGAAGCCGATCGCGCGGCGGTCGAAGAGGTCGGGGCGGTTGTCGGCGGAGAGGCCCCTCGCCGTTCCGCGGCGAGGGGCGGCGAGGGGCCGTGGGCGGCGACCGCCGGCCTCGAGCGCTCGGGCCGCCGGTCAGGCTGGATCGACTGCGTGGGAGCCGCTGCGGCGGCGCAGGCGCAGGACCCCGGCCGCCACCGCGAGGGCGCCGAGAGCCGCGAGGGTGTCCGTGCTCTGCGTCCACCCGGAGAAGTGGAGGACGGTGATCAGCGGTGCGGTGGCGAGTGCGAGGTGCGCTGTGGTGCGAATGCGGGTGAACGCCTGCCGGCCAGCCAGGAACAGGGCCGCGGCCAACGGCACGCCGAACCTCCACGGGAGCAGCAGGCCTGTTCCGACCGGGTCGGTGACGGTCAGGACGCCCACCAGAAGTACCGCCCACACCGCCACGGCCAGCACTCCTGCCCTGTTCCGCGCTCGAGGGGCCGGACGTAGGTCGGGCGGACACAGGAGCGGAAGAGCGGCGGCCAGGACAGGCGTGATCAGGAAGGCTGCGAAGTCCCAGCGCAGATCCGACGCCGTGGGCCAGGCCGGGTGCAGGAACACCACGGAGCTTCCCAGTGTGCCGGCGACCGAGCACAGCGCACCCGCCAGGTATGGCCCGGCCAAAGCGATCACGGCGCCGATCAGAGTCAGCAGATAGCAGCCGTTCAGGGGTGTCACGAGCGGCATGCCTCCGCCGCCGGCCCCCATGACGTACCAGTTGCTGGTGCTCTCATGGAGGTTGAACGCGGCGTAGGCGGCGGTCACGGCCAGAGCGAACGGAGCGGCCACGGCCAGGAGTCGTCCCCCGGGGCGGGTCGAGGTGAGGCCCAGTCGCATCCGGAGGGCGTGTGCGACGACGTCGGCCGCTTCTCCGAAGCGGGCCCGGCGTCCCGCTCCCGCGGTCGCTTCGCGATAGGCCTCCGCCATCTCGTACCCGAAGGCACGGCGGAACCTCTGGGGATACAGGTGCAGCAGAACGGAATTCATGCGGTGGCCGCCTTGCCGAAGCTGCTCAGGCGCCGGGTGGCCTCACGTGCGGTGGCCGCCATCTGCTCGGCTTCGGCGGCCAGGGCGGTGCGCCCGGGAGCGGTCAGCGTGTACGTGCGGCGCAGCCGACTGTCCACGATCTCCTCCTGGTGGACCTCGATCCACCCCTGCTGCAGCAGGCGCTCCAACGCCCCGTACAGCGTCCCGGTCCGCAGCTTCACCCGCCCGCCCGAGATCGTCTCCACCTCGCGTGCGATCGCGTATCCGTGTCGGGGCTCGTCCGCGAGGGCGGTGAGGACGAGCAAGGTCGGCTCTTGCAGAGCTCGTTGAGTCATGACGATCATCATACTCAGTTCACCGACATATGGCGAACACTGGCCTGTGTGGCCGGGGTGAGGGGAGTTAGGCCGTGTTCACTCGTAGTCGGCCGCTCAACGGTGACGCCCGTCACGAGCAGCTCGCGGTCGGCTTCTGCTCCGCCAACGAAACAGCGGGGGGAGAGAGACCAACTTCGAGTCCCTTGCACGCGACCGCTGGCAGTGGCGGAGATTGGAGGCCTGGCATGTACGTCTTGGTGGGCAGTGGCGAGTGGTCAACGAGGAAGTCCGGCCGAGACTCATCGAATACGCCGTGGCGTGGTACGGGCCCGACCGCCAGGCCCAGTTGACGATGAAGCGGCTCCTCGACGAGGCCGATACGCGCAGTCCGTGGCGGCTGCCCGAGGGTGCCATTCGGCAAAACGCACGATTAAGGCTATGAAGCACTTCCTGATCGACGTGCGTGCCCTGTGCAGCGCGGCGGCCGGTTGTCGCGGGAGTACCCGCCGCCCGGTGCACTGCGCTGGGTCCGCGTGCCGTGACCGCTCCGGCCGGCCTGCTGCGGGCGGGAGACCGTCGACGCGTGGCGGGCTCAGGCTGAAGCAACGGAGTGCCCGGCCGTCTCGACCGGGACGGCTGCGATGCCGTAATCACACCAGTCACAACTGGATCGTCCCGGTTGCCGCTGCCGCCCCATGCCCTCGATTCCGCGTGAGGGGGCTCGTCCTCTCCGAGAGGTGAAGGCTTCGGCACCGAACGCCTGGCGCACCGATGAGTTTCCTGCACTGCGGGGGTCTCATTGGCAGCAACGCACACCACGGCGGTACGGCCCCTACATGAACCGGAGAGACAAGCATGGCAACAGCGCGAGAGCAGTCGGCCGGAGCCGAGGCCCGTGTCACCTCCGCCGACGGCACCGAGATCGCATTCGAGCAGTTGGGCCGCGGGCCGGCCGTCGTCCTGGTTGCCTCGGCACTGGCAGATCGCTCGGACACGACCAAACTCGCGGCTCTCCTGGCCCAGCACTTCACTGTGATCAACTACGACCGGCGTGGACGCGGTGCCAGTGGTGACGCCAGTGCTTACGCCCCCGACCGCGAGATTGAAGACATCGCCGCGTTGGTCGAACACGTCGGCGGTTCGGCGTCGCTGTTCGGCTCGTCCTCCGGAGCGGTCCTCGCCCTGCGCGCGGCCGCGGCCGGAGTCAACGTCGACCGTTTGGCTCTGTATGAGCCGCCGTTCGTGGTCGCCGAAGGCGACGGCGGGCCGCCCAAGGATCTTGCGCAGCGGATCACCGCGCTGCTTGCGGAAGGCCGGCGCAGCGACGCGGTCAAGTACTTCATGACCAGGGTGCAGGGCATGCCCGGCATCGCCGTGTTCTTCATGAAGCTCATGCCAAAGATGTGGGCAAACCTCACCAAGTTGGCTCGCACTCTGCCCTATGACATCGCGGTCATGGGCGATACCCAGCAAGGCAAGCCGCTCGATGTCGAGGAGTGGAAAGGGGTGGCCGTACCCACCCGCGTGCTGACCGGTGGCAAGAGTCCGGCCGCGTTCCAGCGCGCCGCCCTCGCCGTCACCGAGATCCTGCCGCAGGCCGACCACCACACTCTGCCCGGACTCAACCATGGAGCCGTCGTCATGGCTCCGAAGAAAATCGCCCCGCAGATCATCGAGTTCATCAAGGGATGAGCTCGTCGTTCGAGCGGTTCGGCTGCGCCTGGCACCCCTCCTGGTACTCGGAGCGGAGCACCCCCCACCCCCAACTGCCCGCTGACCCCGGGTCGAGAATTGGCTCCAATTTCGGAGCACAGTTTTCCGATTCCGGACCGGCATCCATCAGCAGATCTCTCCAGTCCTCTTTCATCAGCTCCAGGGCCGTAACCAGCCTGTCAGTGTCACCCCTGGATACCATGATGGCGGCAGCCAGGAGACGCTCGCCTGCATCGCCGCCGAACAATTAACTTTCCACGGCGTGGAGCATCGAAATTGCGGCTGCTGAGTCTGCAGGGAATTTCTTCTCAGTCATCCCTGCAAGTCGCCGACCAAGGGCTGTCCCGTAATTGCCGCTCGTCACTGGGCAGTGACGTGTAGCTCCCGGATGTACCAATTGAACTGTGTGCCGTCCTTGCTGTGCGTCTGCTTGCCGAGGGTGAACCCTGCCCGCTGCGCGACTGCGGCCGATGCGGGATTCTCTGGCTCCACCTGAATCACCGCCTCTTCTCCGCCCTCGTTCGCCGCGTACTGGGACGCCAGGAGGACCGCGCGGGTAGCCAGACCACGTCCCCTCCAGGACGGATAGAGGCCGTATGCGACGTTCACCTGTCCGGGAGCCAGTTCCTCTCCCGCGAACCGCAAGTCAACCGTCCCCGCGAGCACCTCGTCGGCTCCTACGCGTATGCCGAAAGCGCGGAGCGGCCCGGCCGTCTCCCACTGTTCCTGGCAGTGCCGGAAGTACGCTTCGATGCCCTCGCGTGTCCCGGGGCCGCCGTTGAGCCAGCGAACGAGCAGCTCATCTTCCCCCGTGAGGTGCGCCTCCACATCGTCCAGGCGCAGCGGGGACAGAGTGATGATCCCGTCGGACAGCTTCACTTCATGCATTCGGTGATTCTCGACGCCGGAGCCGTGCCACACCATCCGATTCCGCCGGACATCGCGAACCGGCTGTGCCTGCAGGGCATCCTCTACGTGCTGCACAACGAGATCGCCTGGCAACGGCTCCCCTTTGAGCTGGGGTTCGGCTCGGGACGGACCTGCTGGCGGCGCCTCGAGCGCTAGCAGGCCGGAGTCTTCGACCAACTGCACCGCTTCCTGCTCGCCAAGCTGCACGCGGCCGGCGGGCTGGACTGGTCCAGAGCATGCGTCGACGGTTCCCACATCTGCGCGAAAAAGGGGGAGCCGACACCGGTCCGTCGCCGGTCGACCGGCGGAAGAGGGGCAGTAAACACCACCTGATCTGCGACGGACGCGGTACCCCGCTCAAGGTCATCACCACCGCGGCCAACATCAACGACGTCACCCAGACCCTCGCCTTGGTCGACGGAGTCCCACCCGTCGCCGGCCGCCCGGCCCGGCCCCGCCGGCGCCCCGAGGCCCTCCTCGGAGACAAGGGCTACGACTCCAACCCCAACCGCCGCGAACTCCGCAAGCGCCGGATCCTGCCGGTCATCTCCCGCAAGGGCAGCCCGAACATCAAGAGCCTGGGCAAGCTCCGCTACGTCGTCGAGCAGATCTTCGCCCTCCTCCACCAGTTCAAGCGCCTCGCCGTCCGCTGGGAACGCCGCACCGAGCTCCACGACGCCTTCGTCTCCCTCGCCTGCAGCCTCATCTGTTGGAGACGCCTCAAGAAGGCGCGTGCATGATCGTGTTACGAGCTCTCAGGGAACGGGACGTAGTGAGCATCCTTGACTCTGCAGCCGAGAGACGGGGTCGGGAGGTTCAAGGGGCGTACATCAACCCCGCAGCACCACCGCCCCAGCTCGACTGGGAAAGGGTGCGTGATCGCTGGAACCGAGGGGAGCTGGACGTCATCCTCACCTGGGACTGAGATCTGAGCGAGATCGAACCCCTCACAAAACGAAGAACTGCCCCTCCCGGCAGCCGCCGGGAGGGGCAGTTCTATGTCTCTCACCTGAGGTAGACCCCTCTACCTCAGGTATGCACTCACTCGCACATGACCTTGGCGGCGTCACGAATCGTCATGTCCAACGTGAATTCGTCCCCAACAAGGTTGATGGTGGTGGCTTCTGTCCCGTTAAGCTCATAAGCCATTGCCGACAGGAAGGGTTCGTCCAGGTTGCCGTGGTCGAGAACGCTGAACTTCAGGGTCTCGTTGAGCGGAGCGCTGGAGTCGACGATTTGCTCCTTCTTCAAGAAGTCCCAGATCGCGTCCATAGCCTTCTGCATCTGCTCGTCTTCGGCCATTTTGGGGCCCCACCTTTCACGCTGTGCGGTTGATTCGTGCACGTGTGTAACGGCGTTCTTGTTCGGCGCGTTACGGTGAGGCATTTGCTTCAGCCAGTCGGAGGAAGCTCGAACAGAGCCTCCGCAGTCTTGGTGTCTCATCGGCCTGGGCGACCTCGCCCAGGCCGATGTCCTGGCTGTCCGGCTACCGCCGCCTCAGCCCTCGCTACGATGGACAGCCCGGCACTTGGTTTGCTGAGCGTTTTCAGCGTTGCCTCTCCAGGGTGAGGACCGCGGCGGCGATGACCGTCATCCGGTTCGGGCTGCAGCGGCTTCGGCGGAAGATCCGCCAGGACTTCAGTCGGGCGACGCCTCGTTCAACAGGAGCGCGGGCGTGGGCGAGTGCCCGGTTCAGCGTCCGTTCGGTCGGTGACAGTTCGCCGCCTGGCGGGCGGCGGATGGCGGTGGTGACCCAGGAGCCGGCGCCGATGTCGGCGCGGTCGGCGACGATCGGGACGCCTTGGCGTTCGCAGATTCGGATGATGCGGTGGGTGCGTGCGGCGGTCAGGTCGTGGACTCGGCCTGGAAGAGCCGGGGAGACCCATAGCAGCCGGCCATCGGGATCGGTGACGACCTGCACGTTCACACCGTGGCGCCTGCGCTTGTGGGAGTAGTCGGCGCGTCCGTCGCCCAGGCGATCGCATTCGCTGAGGGTGCCGTCCAGGAGCACGTACTCGGGATCATGCTCACGCAGGGTCTTGAGCAGGCCCGGCGCCCGGCCGGCCAGCAGTCGCACGACTGCCGTCGTGTAGGCGTGGGCGGTATCGACGGATATGCCGAACCCGGCGGCGATCTGGGCGAGGGTGTCGTGCTTGCGCAGGTAGGCGAGAGCGACCAAGGCCCGCTGGTGCGGCGGAAGCTTGCACCGACGGTCACCCTCACGGGTGACGATGAGCATCGTGACCACTCGACCAGCGCATGGGGCAGGTCGAGTGGGCAGGATAGGGAACCAACAGGGCTCCTGGACCGGCAGGTTGAGACTTCGAACACCTCACCCAACGGCATGGGAGCCCTGTCCGTTGCGGGCATCGGGGCTACCGATGCCATCACCCGATCGGGGGCCCGCTGAAAACGCTCGCTGTCCGCGCTGATTTTCCTGCCGACGCTTTTTCCCATGTGCGGGCGATCCTGGAGGGGAACGCATCCCAGCATGCGGTCTCTGGGGAGTGCCGCGGATGCCATGTCACAACTCTGAGGCGGGGCACTCGCACAAACGAAGCCGCGGGGAGCTGCTGCCAGTGCAGCCCGAGGTGGCCACGAACACGATCGCGGTCAGGACCTCACGGTCGCCGTGACGACACCGGCCACCGCCCTGTGGCCGCGACGGCGCCTCCGGGGCCACCCGCTGGAACAACTCCCACAGCTGATCCGGCACCAGCCGCTCAACGATCCCCGCCACGGCAGCAGCCTATTCGATCAAATGAGATGACTTGTAACGAGTTGGTGCGTGATAGCGGGTGAGGTGCGCGCGGGGCAGATGGCATGATCCGCATGTGTCGATCATGGTCATTCGGGCGGTGCTGGCGCATCGGCTGTTCACTGGGATCTCTCGCCAGCATCTCGCTTGCCTTGTCGAGGAGTTGGCCGCGCCGTGGGAAGCCGGACTCGAGAGTCGACGCCATGCCGCACGAGGAGGAGTCCGGAAGCGGGCGGCGGGTGCCGGTGCGCGCCACCAGCTGGTGTTCGTCGACCGGCTGGTGGCCACGCTGATCCATCTGCGCCATGATCTGCCGCACTCGGTGCTCGGACTGCTGTTCGGCGTCGATCGCTCCACCATCACCCGCGCGATCGGGGAGATACGTCGGCTCCTGGCCGAGTGGGGGTGCGCGGTTCCCCACCGTCCCGGTCTGCGTCTTCGGACGCTGGCGGACGTGTTCGCCTATGCCCAGGCCGAAGGCGTCGAGCTGCGGCTGGACGCCACCGAGATCCAGGTCCGCAGGCCGCCGTCCAACCGCGGCGGTCGCCGTGCGTTCGTCTCCGGCAAGAAGAAGCAGAACACGATGAAGGCCACCGTGATAGCCGACTGGCGGGGCCGCACGCTATGGACCGACGCCCTGCGACCTGGACGTATGCACGACGCCACAGCTGCCCGCAACGAGGGAATCGCCCTCTGTTTCCAGCACTTCCCCGACGTCGAGGTCCTCCTGGGCGACGGCTACCTGGGCCTGAGCCGCGACCACCGTGGGCAAGCGATCACACCACCCAGAAAAAACCTCGCCCGGGAGCGTTGCCCGGCAGAGTCGAACAGTGGGAACGCGACCGCCACGGGCACTCCAGCATGCAACACCGTGCGTACCGCACTTCCAAGAGACACGCGCCGTAAGTTAGTTGAGGGTTTGGTGGAGGGTGGTGAAGAAGTCGGTCATGGCGCGTGGTGAGTCGGGTGTGGAGAGTCCGGTCTGGGTGAGGAGGATGCCGGTGAGTTGGTGGGTCGGGTCTGCGTAGGCGGTGGTGCCGGTGCCGCCGAACCAGCCGTATCGGCCGACGGGTGTGTAGTCGTCGCGGCTGGTGTTCACCGACATGCCGAATCCCCAGCCGGCGGCTGTGCCCTGTCCGGACGAGAGGTGGGCGACGCTGTCGAACATGGCTGTGCGGGCGGTCATCTGTGCGGGGGTGAGGCGGTTGGTGGTCATCAGTTCCACGGCGGCTCGTGACAGGATGCGTGTGCCGTTGTGCATTCCATGGTTGAGCAGCATGCGGAAGTAGGCGTGGTAGTCATCGGCGGTGGAGGCGAGCCCGCCACCCGCGCCCTGGAAGACGGGGGGTGTGCTGAACATTCCTCCTGCGGCTTCGTCCCAGACGGTGAACGCGCCTGTCTGCGGGTCGGGTCCGTACAGGGGCGGCAGGCGGTCGATCCGGTCGGCGGGGACGTGGAATCCGGTGTCGTTCATGCCCAGCGGATCGAGGATCCGCTCACGCAGGAACGTCTCCAGCGGCTGCCCGGTGACGCGGGAGACGAGGACGCCGGTCACTTCGTTGCTGAGGTCGTACTGCCAGCGCACGCCCGGCTGGTACTGCAGCGGCAGCTCGCCCAGGCGGCGCATCCATTCGTCCTGGTGGGGCGCAGGGCCGGAGGCCACGCTGTAGTCGAGGCGTTCGAACGTCGCGGCCCTGATCGGTGAGGTCATCGACTCGAAGTCGGTGCCGAGTCCGAAGGTGGAGGTCAGCAGGTCCCGTACGGTGATGGGCCGTCGCGCTGCGACGGTGTCGTCCAGCGGGCCGTCGGGCTGTCTCAGGACCTGCCGGTCGGCGAGTTCGGGCAGCCACGGGTCGACGGGGTCGTCCAGCCGCAGCCGGCATTCGTCGAGCAGGACCATGGCCGCGGCCATGGTGACCGGCTTGGAGGTGGAGGCCATCCGGAAGATCGTGTCCCGGCGCATCGGCGGGCCGCCGTCGTGGCGCATCGTCCCGATCGCCTCGACGTGTGTGTGGTCGCCGCGGCCGACGAGGGCGACGAGGCCGGGGATCTTGCCGGACTCCACGTGCCGTTCCAGGACCTCGCGCAGTCGGCGCAGCCCTGCTCCGGTGAATCCGCTGTCGTTCGTTGCCATGACGTGTCTCCCGTTCACGGTGTCGTTTGCCCGCGGCCGCCCGCCGGGGGCCGCGGGGCCCCCGGAAGGGGGCCTGGCAATGAGGCTGCACCCTTGACCCAGGGTCAAGGTCAAGAGCGGGCCGGGCGCGCTATCCTCGCCTCCGCGGCGACCCGCGACAGCAAGGAGCGTCAGGGCGATGGCGGACGGGCTCGGGCTCACGATCGGTCAGGCGGCGGCGTACGTCGGCGTCACGATCAAGACGGTGCGGCACTACCACCGGCTCGGCCTGGTCGCCGAGCCGGAACGTGACGCTGCCGGCTACCGCCGCTACCGCTCGGACGAGTTGTTCCGGCTGGTGCAGGTGCGCACTCTGGCCGCGGCCGGGGTGCCGCTGGCCGAGGTCGGTGACCTCCTCGACGCCGACCCCGAGACCTTCGCCGCCACCTTGGAAGAGGTCCACCGTGAGCTCACGTCGCGGATCGAGGAGCTGACCGCCCGCCGTGACAGGTTGCACCGTCTCGACCACGGAGACCGCGCCCTGCTGCCCGACCGGGCCTGCGCGGTGCTGGAGGAGCTGGCCGGACTCGGCTTCGACCCCGGTTACGTGGCCGGTCAGCGCGAAGCTCTCGTGCTGACCCGGGCGCTGGTACCGGAGATCTTCGACGGCTTCGTGACGTGGCTCGAGCAGTCGCTCGCCGATCCGGAGACCGTCGAGCTGACCAGACGCGGCTGGGAGGCGAGGAACTGGGATCCTCAGGATCCGCGGATCGAGGAACTGGCCTGCGCACTGGCCGCCAAGCTACTGGCCCGCCGCGACCTGCTGTCGATGCCGTCCGCGTTCGGCACCCGTTCCGACGCCGCGACCCGCTACGGGGTGGTCAACCACCACCTGGAGGACCGAGCCCCGTCCGTGGCCCGCCTGAACGCCCTCGTCGAGGCGGAGCTGCGCGCCGCCGGCATCGCCGTGCCACAGCAGTGACCGACAACCGCGGAGGCGGCCGGCCACACCCAGAACACCGGGGGCGTCCCCGGCACCTCCGAGGCCGACGACAGTTTCGGCACCGCCGTCCACCGCCGTCCACCGCCGACCTCGGCAACGACGGCAAGGCCGAAACGGTCGTCGGCATCCCCGGCGAGAACTCCGACGGCTGCGCCTGGATCGCCCGAGGCTCCGCCTCTGGCGCCACGTGCCGGACGGCTCGGCCGACCTGTGCGGCAAGAACACCGGCATCACCGTGGGCGAGCACAACGCCCCCTTCGGCGCCGCCCTCACCAGCCCCCACCTGGAGAACCGACCCGGAAACGGCCCTCGCGCAGCCGCAGCCGCAGTCGCAGCGGCAGCCGCAGCGGCACCGCAGGCGCGCCCGCGCCCGGAGTTACGCGCTCGACGCTTCGGCACCGGCCCGGACGAGCACCTCGTGCTGCGCGGGTCCGCAGCACCCCCCGGGAGGCCGGCGGCTGCGTGGAGCGGCGCGCGGGGCGCCGACGTCGAGCACCACCACATCGGCCACCCCGTCCTGCCCGCCCCCCCCCGCATGCCGCCCGCGGCTTCGCGCACACCGTCCCCGAGAAGACCGACCGGCAACGGGCACCGGCTGACGCGTGGTGGCACCGCCTGCGGTGCCCTCCCATGGCGACCGTTGACCAGGCGCCGTCGCCGCCGCCGAACTCGTCGCCGTCGCCGACTTCGTCGCTGCCGTCGCCGCGGACGTGCACGAAGACGAGATGTGGCCGCCAGTCCGCTCGCCCAGCCCCGTCAGAGGTCTTGACCACTCGATTGGTCTGGACCATGCTGTGGCGCGCTCCACCCCGATCCCCACCTTCGGAGGCAGTCGTGGACCGCACCAGACCCCTCACCCTGCTGCTGGTGGGCGCGCTCACCGCCGGCGGGCTCGCCACGCTCACCCCCGCCGCCCAGGCCGCCGACTCCGAACTCGCCCGCAACGGCGGCTTCGAGGCCGGCCTGGACGGCTGGAACTGCACGGCGGGCAGCGCCACCGCCGTCACCACCCCCGTACGCAGCGGCACCAAGGCACTGCAGGCCACGCCGGCCGGCAACGACAACGCCAAGTGCTCCCAGACCGTCACCGTGAAACCGAACTCCACCTACACACTGAGCGGCTGGGTCCGCGGCAGCTACGTCTACCTCGGCGTCACCGGCACCGGCACCACCGACGGATACGCCTGGACCCAGTCCGCCCCCGACTGGCACAAGCTCACCAAGACCTTCACCACCGGCGCGAACACCACCTCCGTCACGCTCTACACCCACGGCTGGTACGGCACCCCCGCCTACCAGGCCGACGACCTCTCCCTCCTCGGTCCCGGCGGCGACCCGGTCCAGACCCCCGCCGCCCCGACGGGCCTCACCGCCGGCACCCCGACCGCCACCTCGGTGCCCCTCAGCTGGCCCGCCGTCACCGGAGCCACCTCCTACAACATCTACCGGAGCGGGAGCCTGCTCGGCACCACGACCGGCACCCAGTACACCGCCACCGGTCTCAGCCCCAGTACCGCGTACTCCTTCCAGGTCTCGGCGGCCAACAGCGCGGGCGAATCCGCGAAATCCGTGGCCGTCACCGCCACCACGGCCACCGCAAACGGCGGGGGAGGCGGCGACCTGCCCGCCCGCGCCCTCGTCGGCTACCTCCACGCCAGCTTCGCCAACGGCTCCGGCTACACCCGCATGGCCGACGTACCCGACTCCTGGGACGTCATCAACCTCGCCTTCGGCGAACCCACCTCGGTGACCTCCGGCGACATCCGCTTCAGCCTCTGCCCCGCCGCCGAGTGCCCCGGCGTCGAAGCACCCGCCGACTTCAAGGCCGCCATCAAGGCCAAGCAGGCCGCCGGCAAGAAGGTCCTCATCTCCATCGGCGGCCAGAACGGACAGGTCCAGCTCACCACCCCCGCCGCCCGCGACACCTTCATCTCCTCCGTCTCGAAGATCATCGACGAGTACGGGCTCGACGGCCTCGACATCGACTTCGAGGGCCACTCGCTCTCCCTCCAGACCGGCGACACCGACTTCCGCAACCCCACCAGCCCCGTCGTCGTCCACCTCATCCAGGCGGTCAAGGCCCTCAAGGCGAAGTACGGCGCGAAGTTCGTCCTGACGATGGCCCCGGAGACCTTCTTCGTCCAACTCGGCTACCAGTACTACGGCTCCGGCCCCTGGGGCGGCCAGGACCCGCGCGCCGGCGCCTACCTGCCCGTCATCCACGCCCTGCGCGACGACCTCACCCTGCTCCACGTCCAGGACTACAACTCCGGCCCCATCATGGGCCTCGACAACCAGTACCACTCGATGGGCGGCGCCGACTTCCACATCGCCATGACCGACATGCTGCTCACCGGCTTCCCGGTCGCCGGCAACACCGAGCGCTTCTTCCCCGGCCTGCGCCCCGACCAGGTGGCCATCGGCCTCCCCGCCTCCACCCAGGCGGGCAACGGCCACACCAGCCCCGCCGAAGTGAACAAGGCCCTGGACTGCCTCACCAAGAAACAGAACTGCGGCACCTACCAGACCCACGGCACCTGGTCGTCCCTGCGCGGCCTGATGACCTGGTCGATCAACTGGGACCGCTTCAACAACTGGGAGTTCAGCCGGAACTTCGACGCCTACACCTGGAACTGACGGCCCACCCCGCGAGGTGACGACTCGGCCCGTCACCTCGCGGATGTCCGGCCCGGCCGACTCCGCCGTGATCACCGAACACGGCTGCAGCCTGCGCGCGCAAAGGCGGGTCTCGAGCGCTTTCGCATCCAACCGATCGGCTGCGCAGAAACACGCCAGGCTTGACCTCCGTGGTCCGTGTTCGGCCCACGGACCGGGGGAGTGTGCGCCAAGAAGCCCCCTGGCTGATCACGGCCCGATCCGCGTCCTCTGGCACCCGCCGCAGAAAAGAACCGCGCCCACCGAAACACCACAACCCCAGCTGACGCCGCCCCGGACCCCGCCCACACGCTCTGCCCAGGCCGGGCAGCAGAATGTAAGGCCACCAGCGCCCCCGACTGCCCGGCCACAACCGCCCTGCTGCGCTCAGGTGCTGGCGGTGGGCGTGCGCCGTGCGCGATGGCCGTGCGCGATGGCCGGGCGCGCGGGAACGTCATGAAGTGGCGTGACTGCCTCGGTCGAGTTCCTCCAGAAACTGTCTTTGATCGTCGAGAAATCCGTCAGGTCCGGCTGTGCGTCAAACGCCTGGTGGGCGAAGGTCGATTCACCCACGAAGGCCGAAGCCGCAAGGCGGAACTGCACGCCACTACGGACACCATGCGTGCCCTCGCCCCCAACGCGGACTTCCTGCGGCACGCCTTCCAACAGGACGCCGGGCTCGCGCCCTGGGACGGTGTCTGGCACCTGGCCGCCTTTGCGGTGCCCGAATCGGCGCGCGGTTCCCGGGACGCCCTGCGCGAGACACTCGTCCGCCTCGGTGGCGCCCCGCTCCAGGGCGGACTGTACGTCTGCGCCAACACCTGGGAACCGTACGTCGAAGAAGCAGCCCACCGCCTCGGCGCCCACGACGCGCTCACCCTCCTCACCACGACAGACCTGCGCAAGGGCGACACCCGAGAGCCTGCCGAACTCGCCCGCAGTCTGTGGCCCCTGCAGGAGATCGCCGACCGCTACCACCGCCTCAGCCGCATCACCCGACCCCGCCTCGCCCAGCTCACCGGCCCTGTCGAACTCTCCCCGGCCGCACTTCTCACCATCGCCGTCGAGCTGGCCGCCGTACTCACCCGCGCCATGGACCCCGACCCACTGCTGCCGCCCCAGCTCGTGCCGCACCCCTGGCCCGGCGCCCAGGCCCGAAAGCTCCTCGCCCGGTCCTGGGCAGCCCTGTCCGAACGCGGCCACGGCAAGGCCCACCCGGCCCTCTTCCGCCTCTACGCCGACATCACCCGAGAAACAACTGAACCGGCCGCGCATTGAAGAGGCACCAGAGAGCGCACCGGCACCGCATCGGCCTGCGCGCGGACAGGGACCACCCCCTCGACCAGTGGGCCACCGATGCCCGAACCCAGTGCCGCTCCGGCAGATGGTGCGGCAGTTGCTTCGGGGCCTTGGTGCCGTACGGCACCAAGGCCCCTCCACGCGTTCCACACAGAGGTGCCGATGACAGCAGACGGATTCGTCCGGCCGTCTCGACGACGACCCCTACCCCGCCTACACGATGGGCCGGGCCGCCGACATGCTCGGCACCACCCCCGGCCTTCTCCGCGCCCTGGCGAGGCCCGCCGCATCACCCCGCTGCGTTCCGAGGGCGGTCACCGCCGGCACTCCCGCTACCAGCTACGCATCGCCGCCCCCGCCCGGAAACTCGTCGACCAGGGCACCCCATCGAGGTCGCGTGCCGCATCGTCATCCGCCAGGACCAACTGGAAGAGGCCCAGCGCATCAACGCCGAATACCGCCGCGTCGCCCCATCGGCGAGTCCGACGACCGCGGCCTGACACCGCGACAGACGCCGCTGCAACGGCCGGCATGTCCAAGCAATGGTCCGACGACCGCGCCGCTTTCCGGGCCCGCCGAGCTCATCGATCGCAGAGCAGGCACCCGAGTCAGCTGAGCGCCTGGTCCCGGCGCTGTGCGGGAACAAGTACCAGGTCTGCGTGGTAGGTCGAGGCGCTGAACACCGGAATTCCGGCGCGGGCCAACGGCGTGAGAACGGCGGCCAGCAAGCCCGGCTCGTCGAGTCCGTGGTTCGGATCGGCGTCATACAGGGCGATCCAGTGATCGGTCGACGATGGCGAGCTATCCGCGGAACGGATCACCGTCAGGCCTTCCGGCGCTCGCACCAGGGCAAGCCAGTCGTCGTCAGGCGGTTCGTGCAGCTCGGGGTGGTGTTCGAGGGCCAGGACCCCGTCCAGCACCCGGAGCCGATGCGCCGGGCGGGTCGGGTACCGGCCCAGGTCGACGGTGAAGGCCACACGGTCGAGTCCGGGGCCGTCGTAGTCCGGCTGGGTAGGTGCGGCCGTGAACCCGAGCCGGGTGTGGAATGCCTGAGAGGCGGTGTTCTCCGGGCTGGTGATGCAGTGCACATACCGGCGGCCGTGGGCCCGCACGAGCGCGAAGAAGGCACGGTAGAGGGCGCGCCCGAGTCCCTGCCCGTGCAGCGCCGGGTCGACGCCGACGAAATGCACGTAGGCGATCTCCGGCTCGGACTGTGACATGAAGCCGACGAGGAACGCGCTGAGCTCCCCGTCGGAGCGCTCGACGAGAAAGCTGGTGGTGGTGAAGTGCTGAAAGTACAGGCGGGGAAGCAGCAGCGCGCGCTCGATCACTCCTGCCTCGCCCTTGAGTCCGCCCCACCACCTGTCCAGCACGGCCAGCACCCGCGGGTGATCGGCGGCATCAGGGTGTCGGGCCGTCAGTCCCGCAGGAAGGTCATGGATCACGCGCGCAGTGGAGAAGGCGTTGGAGGGACCGCGCCAAGGTCCACCAATCCAGCATCCCCGGCCTAGATGATCTATTCCAAGGGGGTCGGTGGTCATTGCGGATCGCGGGCCGCTTCCACTGCCTCCCGGACGTTTGCGTGCGGGTCGTCGGCGAGGCCGTCCAGCAGTTCGGTGACCCCTGGGGTGGACCAACGGGCGACCGCCCACACCAACTCCTCCCGCACCCCGGGGTCAGGGTGGGTGGAGAGGCGGCTCAACTGGGCGAGCGGGCCCCGCCGACGCATTCCGAACCAGTGCAGTGCCTCCCGCAGCGCGACTGGGTCCCCGGGGTCACCGGCTGCGACCCGAGCGAGCAGCGCCCTGACGGGGGGCGGCGGACCATCCAGCGGATGCGGCAACCGCTCGCGCAGGCGCCGCGTCCCGTACCCGCCGCGCACGCGGCACCCGAAACAGGTGCAGGGGCGCACACCGTGCGCGTCCGGCAGGTACCGCCAGCCCGCCACCTGCGGCGCGGTGCGGACCCGGTGCACTTCACGCGGCCGGATCGCGCGGGGGACGAACACCTCCCACCCGCGCGGGTCCTCCAGTGCCGCGATCTGCCGCACTGCCTCTGACGCAGAAACGGTGGCCTGGGCATCCCGCGCCCGGTCGGTATAGCGTCCGACCAGCACGTCCTGGGCGTCGTCGAGTCGCACGTGGACCGCCACAAGCCCGCCCCGGCTGCCGAAACGGGCCAGCTCGCGCAGCCATTGGTGGGTGAGGGTGTATGACGGCAGGACTGGGAAGCAGTAGACCCCCCGCGCGCTGCCCTGTCCGTGGCTGGCCGCCCGAATCCCGGACCGCCGGATGCGCGGCGCGTTCGCCGCTGAGGTCAAGTGCACGAACATCGCCATGACACGGGATGTTAGGTGACCGATTCCACGGCATCGGTTGCGCGTGGGCCGAGGGCGTCCAACGTCAGTGTGTGAAGACAAAAGCGGGACACCCTCGCGACCGCACTCCATGTGAAGACCGACGACCTGCCGAAGGCGTCTGCGCATCTCGCGCCATGGCGGCCGGCCGTGGGGATCACCCCGCGGCTCACCGACGCCGAACTGGTCACACTGGCGATGATGCAGGCCATGCTCGGCTTCACTTCAGGTGGAGGCGGTCCCATACGCCAGCCTCGTTCAGGCCGCGAGTCGCCGCCAGCACGGCATGCCGGAGCGGAAGCCGAACTCCTGAGGCAGGTACTCCCACTGGATACCGGTGTGCAGGACGAACAGGATCCCGCACAGAGCCTGCCGGTCAGGAACCCTCGGCTGCCCCGCGACCAGCTTCGGACCCGGCTCCGGCAACAACGGCTCGATCAGCGACCACAGTTCGTCCGACACGATCCACGGACGAGAGTTCCTCTTCCCCCCGAACGGACCAACGAGCATCTGAGCCGACAGTTACACCATCAGCCGACTTCTGTTAGGACCTCTTAGACCGGTGAGTAGGTGACGCTGATGGTCGTGCAACCGGCCGCCAGTTCCCTGGAGTTTGTCCTGCTCGGCTTGGTCGACGGTGAGGTTCCAGCGGAGTTCGGTGGCGGTCCACTTGGCGACGCACCGGCACACCGCTCCGGTGGCCGGCGGCAGCCACTGGGACGGGTCCTGGTCCGCTTTGCTCCTGTTCGAGCGTGCGGTGACGGCGACGAGGCTGGCGTCCTGACGAGGTTGTTGGCGTAGGCCTCCCGGCGTGCCGCGCACCAGGGCACCGACGGTGGGCATGGTGACGGCCTCGGCCAGGAGGACCTCGTTCCTCGGGTTGCAGCCGTCGGCCGGGTCGGCGCCGGAGAGTGCACGCCACGCAAAACAGGACGGTGCTGAGTCGGGTCGCCGGAGCGTCTTGCTACGCCCCGGCCCCCTCAGTATCGTGCGTGCGCCTCTCGGCACACACCGCTCAAGCATGCTCTGAAGCCAGGCTGACCGGCTTCTGCTGCCTGGCCCGGATGCCATTGGCGACAGCGTGGTGCGGGCGATGGCACTCGGCGTGAACGCGGCGAAGGTTCGTCCCCTCGTCCGTTCCGCCGTCCCCCGCCGTGGACGCGGTCCTGCCGGAGCGATGGCATGTCCCGAAGCGGCTCAGATCGTCGAGCGGGCGAACTTCAGGAATACGTGGGCGTCGTCCGGGGAGACGCGCCCGTCCGGATCGACGGCGACTCCGAAGAGCTTCGCCACGCGGGGCACGACCCAGGTGTCTTCGATGGTGACCCCTGGGAACGTGTTCACGATGCGGGGCTCCAGGTCGTCGAGTCCTCGGACCTCGTGCAGCAGGAGAGTGACGACGAGGTTGGACCGGCCGCTGACACTGGCACACATTCTGACGTAGGGCAGGGTCCGTATGGCTGCCGCGACGCGTTGCAACTGTCCAGGGGGTACACGCATCCACATCAGCGCGCTGGCCTTCCACCCTGCCGCGCGGAAAGCGATGTCCACGCGGGCACGAGCCCAGTCGGCGACCAGCAGCTCCTGCAAGGCGCGCGCGACCCGTGATCGGGATGCGCCGACCTCTCGTGCGACATCGGCAACGGGCCTGCGAACGTCCCACGCCAGGCTGTCGATCAGTGCCAGGTGCAGTTGCGTGGGAGCTGAAGGAGCGAGAAGGCGAGGCAGGGTGGAATCCACGGCCGAGAGCTGGCCTGGGCCAAGGGCCGGCAGCCGCCAGCTCGAACCCTCCTGGAAAAGGGTGCGGATGTACGTGGTCGTGATGGCTGTTACACCGCGCGCTGAGGCGATGACCTGTTGTATCGCCGCGTCAAGGTCACCGATCGAGTCGCTGTGTACGGTGGCGAACAGATCACGGTCGCCCGACGTGCAGTGGACACCCGACACGAGAGGGTTCGCGACGAGGGCACGGATGACTTCCTCACGTGTTCCCGGCTCGCAGCGGACCTCGGCGATCGCGTCGACGTGCGGCTGCTCGTCGCGGGCGAAGTGCGGCGTGTACACCCATCGGGTCCATGCCAGCCGGCCCTGAATCAAGCGGTCCCACCGTCGCGAGAGGGTGGTGGCGTCCACGTGAAGCGCGCCGCTGAGGTCCGCCCAGCTGATGCGCGGGTTGATCTGCAGCGCGTTGACGAGCATGAGATCCAAGTCATCCATGCGCGTCGTTTCCTGTACGGCAGAGGGTCATTCCATCATTATCGTGCAGATGCCTAGTCGGAGGCTAGCGCTCTCTGCGTCCATGAGCGACATTCATGGCAGATCCCGCAGCACGTCGATATCGACACGCTTGTGGAACGCAGAACGGAGCGCTGTCTCGATGGAACTTGAAGTTGGCGACGTGGTCGTGCGTCCCGTTGCGCATGAACCGCTCGAGGGTGCGTTCACGCTTGCGCTGGTGGGCGACCTCATCTACCTGCGTGAAGCCTCGCCAACAATCGTGCGGCGTGCCCCCGAACTCGTGGCAGCCCTGGCTGCTGCCGACCTCGCCTTCGGCAATCTGGAGACCACCCTCCTCGACCTCGAGACGTTCACCGGCGCACCGCAGGCGGAGTCCGGCGGTACGTGGCTGCACGCGACACCCTCGATCGCCGACGATCTGCGCACCCTCGGGTTCGACCTGGTGAGCCTGGCCAACAACCATTCGAGCGACTGGGGCGCCGAGGGCCTGACAAGCACGATCGAGTCGCTGGACCGGGCGGGGCTCGGGCACGCGGGGGCGGGGCGGACGATGAGAGCGGCGCGGGCGCCGCGCTATCTCGAACTGCCGAACGGCCGGGTCGCACTCGTCGCGGCCACGTCGACCTTCACATCGATGGCACCCGCCGCCGACCCGCTCGGGTCGGTCCCCGGCCGTCCGGGCGTGAGCGCGCTGCCGGTGACGCCGGTCCCACGTGTCGGCGAAGAGGCATTCGCGGCGCTGCGCAGCATCGCCGGATCGATGCGCAGCCATTGGAACCGGGATCTTGGCGAAACGGTGATGCTGCTTCGCACACCGTTCCGCAAGGACCCGTCCCTGCCACCCGGCGGCCTCGGCCTCGACTGGCGGGTCGATCCCTCGGCGCGTACCGAGGTGCTGCGCTCGGTCCGCCAGGCGCACCAGAACGCGAACTTCGTGATCTTCTCACTACACACCCACGAGCCGTCCAACGACAGCCTCGACCCGGCGGGCTTTGTTCCCGCGTTCGCCCGGGACGCGATCGACGCGGGCGCGAACGTCGTCGTGTGCCACGGCCCTCATCAGCTGCGCGGCATCGAGATCTACCGGGACGCCCCGATCTTCTACTCCCTGGGCAACTTCGCGATGATGAGCAACACGCTCGAGGCGGTGCCACGCGAGACCTACGACTCGTGCGCGGTCGACCCACACGCCGATGTCACCCCCGCCGAGATGATGACCGCCCGCAACCGCGGCGCGTTCGGCGGTGCGGAGATGTACGAGTCCGTCCTCGCCCTTCCACGGTTCACCGACGGCCGTCTCGTCGATCTCGAACTGCTTCCGCTCGACCTCGGCACGGACCAGCAAGGCATCAGCCGTGGAGTGCCGCACGTTGCTGCCGACGATGTCGCGGCACGGATCGCCGAACGTCTCCACGCGCTCTCGGAGGGCTTCGGGACCGACATCCACTTCTCCGGAGGCCGTCTTCGCGCGACCGCCACCGACCTCGCCTGAGCAGGACGTGATCTCCATGCCCGATACCCGGAAGGTCGAGACGGCGACCGCACCGACTGCCGGCACGGCGAACGACAGGGCGACGGCCAAGCGCGCCGCGATCTGGACGATCTCGATCGTCGGAATCGCCGCAGGCGCCGTGACCGGCATCCTCACCGAACCGCCCACTCTGTGGGGCCTGATGCCGATGCTGGTGTTCTTGGCGCTGACGCTGCTCGGCACGAACATCCTGCTGGCTGTCGTGGTGACGGCAACCGCCACCGCCCTGGTGCTCATGCCGGCGCCGGCGCAATGGGGCGATATCGCGATCTCCGCGGTCGCGAACCCGGTCACACTCCTCGGCGTCGTCACCCTGTTCGGCGGCGCGGTCGGAGAGGTACTCACCCGCACGGACGTCGCCCGCGTGATCGTCTCCCAGATCATGCGGCTCACCGACGCGGCGCGGCCCCGCCGCTCGATCTTCGCGATCATGCTCGCCTGCTCACTGGTCGTGGCATCCCTCGGCTCCTTCACCGGCTCGCTCGCGATCGCAGCTCCCCTGGTGATCCCCATCGCGGCGAGCCTCGGATACACCCGCAGCGCCACAGCCGCGATGATGTTCCTCGGCGGCGGCGCCGGCCTCGCGCTCGCACCGTTTGCCGGCGCCAACATCGCCATCATGACCTCCACCGGCGTCGGCTACCTCGACTACCTCCTCATCGGCGCCCTCCCCCTGGTCGCGATCTCGCTCGTCACCGGACTCGTCGCGGTACCTCGCATCCAACGGAAGACCTCCGGCGGCCCCGACGACTACAGCGCGGAGGACTACCCGACGGCCGCCGTCGAACCCCCGACCCGCCGCGCGAACATCGCGACAATCGTCTTCCTCGCCCTCCTCACCACGGCGATCACTGCCTCCATCGTCTCGGGCGCCGGACTGACCGTCCCCCTCATCGCACTGCCCGTCTTCGCCGTCGTCACCGCCCTCGTGGGCGGGCTCAGCGGTCGCGACACCGCCCGGACGATCGCCCGCGGAATGTGGCGACTGCGAGGCATGATGGCAACCTTCCTGCTGCTCTCCCTCGTCTTCGTGCTCTTCGACCTCCTGCAGCCCTTCCAAGTGATCATCGACGCCTTCGGACCACGACTCGTGCAATTCGGGCCGTTCGGGTTCTCGATCAGCGTTGCACTACTGGGCTGGGTGGGCATCCCCGGCGCGACCGCCGCGCAGGTGCTGCTGATCGACCAGGTCTTCGGCAGCCTCGCCCAGACCGCAGCCGTGACCACACCGATGTGGATCCTCGTACTGCTCTTCGGTTCGAAGGCCGACACCTACGGCCCGCTGCCGAATCCGAACATGATGGGAGCAATGGGCCTGGCCCGTTCGTCGAACATGCGCAGCATCCTCCTCACCGGATGGTCCGTGCTCGCGCCCTCGACGATCGCGTACTTCGGACTCGTGTTCCTGTTCTCGCTCTGACCCATCCACTGCTCATCCCGGGAAACCTCATGGCCACACCCTTCGACCACCTCCTCGATCTCTACAAGCACTTCCACCGCCACCCCGAACTCGGCGGCCAGGAGCACCAGACGGCGAACATCGTCCGCGACGAGCTCTCAGCTGCCGGCTATGTCGTGACGGACAAGGTCGGTGGCACCGGCGTTGTCGCGCTTCTCACCCGGGGCGACGGCCCGACCGTCATGCTCCGAGCCGACATGGATGCACTCCCGGTGACGGAGGCGACCGGGCTTCCGTACGCCAGCGAAACAGACGGTGTGATGCACGCGTGCGGACACGACATGCACGTCACCTGCCTGCTCGGCGCGGCTGCGGCGCTTGCCGCCGATGAGACCTGGCAGGGCACCTTGATGCTCGTCTTCCAACCCGCCGAGGAAATCGGAGTCGGCGCCCAGGGCATGATCGACGACGGCCTGTTCGAGCGATTCGGCACGCCCGATGTGATCCTCGGCCAGCACGTCGCACCCCTTCCGGTCGGGGTGCTCGGCATCCACTCGGGCCCTGCTTTCGCCGGCGACGACAAGGTCCGGATCACCCTGCACGGCCGTGGTGGACACGGCTCACGCCCCGAGTCGACGATCGACCCCGTCCTTATGGCCGCACACACCACCGTCAAGCTGCAGAGCATCGTGTCGCGCGAGACTGCCGCAGGCGACGCTGTCGTCGTGACCGTGGGTGCTATGCGAGCCGGCACCGCGGCGAACGTCATCCCCGACACGGCGGAACTGCTCGTCTCGGCCCGCACCTTCACCGACGAATCACGTACCCGCGTACTCAACTCGATCGAGCGCATCGCTGCCGCCGAAGCGGCGTCCACCGCCGCCGACGCACCCGAGATCGAGGTATACGAGACCTATCCGCCGCTGGTCAACGACGCCAACGCCTGCGCCACCGTCCACGACGCGTTCCGCACGGCGATGAGCGAGCTCGTCATCGTCGATCCCGGCGCGGTAACCGGCAGCGAGGATCTGGGCCGATTCGCAACCGCCTCCGGGGCACCCTTGGCGTACTGGGTACTAGGCGGTGCCGACCCCGCCCTTTTCGACGGAGCCCGCACCACCGCCGAGATTGCGCGGAAGGTCGCCGCCCTCCCCTCCAACCATTCATCGCGCTACGCCCCTGTACCGGAACCGACACTCCGGATCGGTATCCGAGCCCTCCAGACCGCAGCCCTTGCCTGGCTTGCCACCCCCAGATGATCAGTGAGCTCGCCTTCCCAAGCCGACTCCAGCACCCGCCTGGCCAGCCGCTGCAGCAGAGGACGAGACCCTCACCGACACCGGGCTCGCCCAACTTCAGCAAGCCGACGCTCGGCGGGGGCGAGTTCCGGTACGGGCACCCACGTCCGACCTGTTCGAGTACGGCTCCTGCGACACGCAAGGTCTCTCCGATCCTCAAGCGGGCCGCGGCGCTCGGCTGCTCCCGTACATCACCGCGCCTGCCCGGCCTTGTGCTCCGGCCGGACAGGGCGGGTCCACGTGCCGGCTGGACTCGGTGCGCCCCCATCCGGAGCGGTGGTGCGCGCAGCGGTGCTGGGCCACACGATGTACATCCCAGTCGGCCAGGCGGCTTGATCCGCGCCCGCTGCGCGTCGCTGATATGACGGCTGTACACGTTGAAGGGCCATGCGGCCGAGGCCGCGGGGCCCTTCGATGTTGCCGTGCGGGTGCGAGGGGCGATGAGCGCCCTGCTAGACGGTCTGGGCGCACATGTTGTACAGGTCCATGTTGCTGTCCGAGGCGTCATCGGTGGCTTGGGCCCACCAGCCGTCCTGGGATCCGGTCTCGTCGGCCTTGGCCGGTCGGCTCGCGTACAGGCTGGCCGCGGGCCCGTTGGCCGAGGCACCACCGCCGACGATGGACGTGCCGGTCGGGCACTTCAGCAGCCCCCCGTAGGGCTCGTATTCAGTTTTGGTCGTGTTGTAGCGGCGGACGGTCAGGTCGGTGATCGGATCGGCGCAGATCGCGAAGGCCGTCGTTGCCGTCGTCGTGCCGTCGCCGTAGCCGCCCACGGCCCACTGGTTCGGCGCGCCCGAGCCGGTGGCCGAGGTGGGGTAGGACTTGCTGATGCTGGCCCAGTCGCCATGTGCGACCGTTCCGCCTCCGCCCAGGACGACCTTCCCGGTCGGACACGTCAGCTTGGCGACCTCCTTCTGGGGCACCTGCACGGGGTCGCTCTGGAGCACCTGGTACCCCGTCGGCGGGGCGGCACAGATGGCGTAGGCCGTAACGGTCTGGGGGATGTTGTCCCACAGGTGGTGGGCGCTCACCACCCAGCCCGTCGCCTGGCCGTCCTCCACCATCGGGCGGCTGCTGATCAGGTTCAGGTCGTGGCCGTGCGGGGGGTCGCCGAAGCTGGCCTCGGCGCCCCCGCCGATGGCGACCCGCCCCTTGGGGCAGTAGGCCGACAGTTCCCAGAAATCACCGACGTTCGCCTCCTCCTTGACGATCTCGACGGCGGCGAGCCGTCCCGGCGGCGGAGGTGCCGCGACCCCGGAACCGGCCGACGCGGCGAGTGTGCCCGCGGCGACCGCGAGCGCGGTGACAACGGCCCTGACCTTCTTCGTGATGCGCATGAATCTCTCTCTGGACGAACTCACCCGCGTGACGAAGCGTGATCATTCCATGACTTTCAGTACCTTGATTCTCCGTTCGAGGGCGCCCGCCGCCCAGGGGTGAACGCGGATGGCGAAAGCCTGGCCGAGACGGTGCTCCACCACTTGCGGAGTTCGAACCGCGACCGATTTCACGATCGAATCTCAGCCGTCCTCGCACCCGCCGTCGTCGCGTTCCGGACCTCGCTCAGAAGCCGTGAAGCCCATGCAGGTGCAGCCGTGTCAGCGGGGGCCCAAGAGGTCCCCCGCATTCCGCTCCAGCGCGAGCGCGCCGTCCTCACCGGCGCGGTGGTCCGCGAGCAGCTGCGCACCACCGCACCGGCGTGCGGGGCCGGGCGTACGACGTCGTCGCTCACCAGCAGGCGGCGATGCCCGATCAGCTGCTCGCATCCGAGCCGGCCGACCCCAAGTACGACGACCAGAGCCGAAGGCCGGTCGCGGGGAGGCGAACGACATGACGGCGCTGCGGGAGGCCTTCACCACGGAGGCCGACCGGGCACACACCACGATGAACCGTCACGCGCGCCGCAGCGATGCCGAGACGCCCCACCCGGTGCGCGAGGGTGACCAGCAGGCGCACAGCCCCACAGCAACCCGGACCGCACCGCGGCCGGGAGACCGGCCACTGACGCGATGGTGCGCACTCGGTGCGGTGGCGTGCACCGAGGACGCCCGGCTCCGCTCCACCGAGTGGAGTCCGACGGCCAGTGCAGCAGCTGTCGCTCCGGCGGTATGCATGTGCGCCTCGTTCACTGGCGCTTCTTCGCGATGGCAGCGATGATGAAGCAGATCAAGGCGATGCCCAGCGCGACCAATGCCCAGTAGCCGATACCGTCGATGCTCGAACCACGGGCAAGCTCCATTTTGCACCCTCCCTTTTGCTCGCGCTCTGTCTGTGGGGCAGTGGTGAGCCGAACGCCTTGGGCAGCAACGTCACGATGAAGATGCCGACCGGCGAACGGGGTAGGGCTGGGGCACTTGATCGCTCGGAGCGTCTCGTTCACCTCGTGCATCGTCTCCGCGCCGGACAGCTGCACGCGGGTGTCGGCGGCTGCGGCGAAGGACACGACGTGCACTGGGACGGAGAGTGGATATCACCTGGCGTGTACCGGATGCGCAACGACGGCACCCACACGGCCCATGAGGTCCGTGTAACGGTGACCGTTGACGAGGAGCAGACCCGTGCGGAACATGAGCACCTTGGGAGATTTCGAGTAGGCCGTGGCCGGGCAGGTCCTCGCCCTGGTGCACGACGTCGCCCGGGGCCATGGGCAGCGTGTGGCCGGCTTCGAGGTGCAGGCGCACGAGGTGGAAGGCGCGCTGCTATTCCACCGGCCAGGCTGGACACCAGGACGGGTCGATGTCCTTGAGTTGCTAGCGCCGCGCGTCCGACAGCGCCCTGTCCGACCTCCCCGCCCGCCGCCCACCCGCCGTCCCGATCCGGACGGGCAACCCCCGGCCGGTCCCGGCGAGCTGGCCGGACCCCAGCCCCAGGCCAGGATGCGGGGGAGTGGGAGATCCCCCGCATCCGCTCCAGTACGAGCGCGCCGTCCTCACCAGCGGGGTGGTCCGTGCGAAAGTCGGTGCAGCCGTACCAGGACCGCTTACAGTCGGATCCTTCACCCCGCTTCGCCGCCGCCGACGACGGCCAGGGCCGGCGCACCGGCCCATCCTGACCCCCGCCGAAGCCGACGACTTGACCGCGCTGTAAGTAACGGCCGGGCCGATGCTGCGTGCGAAACGCACGATGCCAGGCCCCGGGAACTGCAACACCCCGCCGCCGAGGAGCCGACGACCGTGCTCGCCCCTGCCCGGCATGCACGCCGCGGATCCGCACCAGGCGCTGTCTCGCGCTCGCGCTGCGGCCAGGTCGGCCGACGCCTCAGCGCGTGAGGCCCGTGCGGCGAGCCGGGATGACAACAGCACGTCATGCTGCAATTACCATGCGTTGCAGAGTGTTGCGCTCGCACCCCCGGGCTGGCAACGCGGACCCGAGTACCGAGAGGAACACAGCGTGATCTCCTACAGGGACATCGTCAGTAACGACATCATGCTCAGCGACGAGTTCCCGCTGAGAGTCATCGACGGCGTCGTCTTCGAGGTCGACTGCCCACCGGACGTGGACGGACACGATTCGCCGGACAGCGTCGTCCACCGGTACGGGCTGGAGCCGATCACGTTTGACAAGAGGGGCTACCTGAGGCACCTCAAGCACTACATGGCGGCGGTGAGAAACTTTCTTGCGGAGTCGGGTACCGACCGAGACGAAGTCGCCGTGTTCGAGAAGTACGTCCCGGAGTACGCAAGGAAGATCGCCGCCGACTTCACGATCTACGACTTCTACACCGGTATGAGCCAGAAAGCGGACGGTTTGGTAGGCCTCAAGGCCTACCGCGAAGACGGCAGCACACCGTACTTCACCTTCTGGAGGCACGGACTGAAAGAACAAAAGGTCTAGGAATCGGTACCAGAGCCCGGAGGCTTGCACCATCCGCAATGACTGCCTGACGGTCAGACCACAGGGGCGGACAGCGACACTGTCCGTCCCCGGCAGCTACGACCACCTGTGACGGGTCAGTGATCTTCAGGGGGCTGGGCTGCTTTGGGCTGGTGTTTCGTCTTTGGGGGTGGGATTCGGGCCGGGGCGGAGTGGTTGCGTTCGGGCGTGGTGGCGTGGCTTGGGGGCGTGTTCGGTTTGGTTGTTCGGGGGATTGGCCTGCGGTCCGGTAGATATGTGGGATTGATCTTGGCTTTCTCGTAGGTGTGGTGGTGCGTCTATGGGTGGCTGTGGTCTGTGGGGGCTTCGGAGTGGGGGTGGCTGGTCAGTGGCGTGTGTGGGTGAGGAAGGCCCGGAGGGGATCGTTCGCGTTGCTGGCCAGGCTGGGCAGTTCGAGTCGGTGGGCGATGAGGCTGAGAGCGTCGTCGGTGGTGCGATGTGGCTGGTTCGGCAGCACGGCGAGTGTGCGGGCGAGGGCAACGGTTTCGGGATAGGTCACCAGGTCGCGTGCGAGGAGTGCGGGGGAGGCGCTGCTTGTGGTGGCCAGGTGGGGGCTGTCAGCGATCAGTTTGGTGAGGCGGGTGTGCCAGCGGTGGGTGAGGTGTTGCTGGTGGTCGTACCAGCGGGTGGTGATGGCGCGCGCTGTGGTCCAGGCGGTGGTGGCGCGGGGGTGTCGTAGGAGTCGCTGGTGTGCGTGGTGCGCGTCGGTGAGTTCGGGCACGGCCAGGGTGTGGAGGGTGGTGGTGAGCCGGGGGTCGGGGGCGGCTTGGTGGTGGCGTGGGCACACCAGCCGGTGCGCCGGCCGATGAACCCAGGCGGTACCGGTGGCGCCGTGGCTGCGGTGGCGGGTGCACAGGGTGCAGGCGCGGACGGGCTGCTGCTCGGCCTCGAGTCGCTTCCAGTGCGCGGCGGCCTCGGTGCTGCGGGCGGTGTCGTTGTGGGGGAGGTGGGGCGGGGCGCGCGTCAGGTGGGGGAGCGGGGTGCGGGCCAGGACGGCGAGGTGCCGGGCCGCGTTGTGATTGAGGTGGAGTTCGGCTGGTGGCAGGGTGCCGTGGCCGTGGAGGGTGATGCCAGCGCCGTGGAGGAGCTGGGGTAGCGTCAGCCGGTAGGCGGTGGCGAGCCGTTGCACGCAGGAGGCGGTCGCCTCAAAGGGCAGTGGCCGTACGCGGAGCACGCCCGGCGCGGCTGACGGGATCTGCAGCCATGCCTCTGTGGCGGGGACTCCGCGCTGCGCGGGAGCGGCTGGGGCCGTATCCCGGGCCGTGACGTCTGTCCGGGTCACGGGGTGCTGGTACTGCGGCTTCGGGGCCGGGTGTGGGGTCGGTAGTGCTGTTCGGCGAGGTGGTCGAGGCGGATGGCGTCGAGTGTGGTTTTGGTGATGCGTTCGGTGCCGTCAGTGAGGGCGGTGATGGCGGCCTGGCGGATGAGGCGGGCGAGGCTGCCGATGCGGCCGGCGGTGCGCTCATGCAGGTAGGGGGCCAGCTTGGGGAGGGTTCCAGGCCGATGGCGGCGCAGGTCGAGCGCGCCTTCCATGGCGGTGATGAGGTCGCGGAAGGGCTCTTCGTCGCCGAGGCGGGAGGGGAAGGCGGCGCAGTCGATGAGGGAGGCGCGTCCGGCGAGCTGCGCGCCGCGTACCCCGGTGAACAGGGGTGTGGTGGTGACGTCGATGCCGGCGTAGACGAAGGTGGCGCCGATGCGTTCGGTGAGGTCTTTGATCAGGTCGGCGCTCTGGGCGCCGGTGGTGGTGCGGGGGTTGAGCCGGTGGATCTCGTCGATCATCACCAGCTGTACCCGGGCGGCTGTGTAGGTGTGGCAAACAGCGTTGGTGATCTGGGCCTGGGACATGCCGGCGGTGACGGGGATGCCGAGGTAGCGGGCGAATTCGGTGGCGAGGGTCTTGGCGCTGGCTGCGGGCGGGACCAGGACGTAGGCGACCGGGGCCTGTCCGGCTGTTGCTGTGGGGCCGTGGCGGCGGGTGTGGGCGAGGTGGCAGGCGCGTCCGACCTGGAGCAGGGCGGTGGTTTTCCCGGCGCCTGCGGGGCCGGTGACGATGAGGGACGGCCGTGCGGTGACGGTCTGGTGGCGGCCGAGGATCATCAGGGTGCGCACGTTCTTGGCGAGAGCGTCGATGGCCGGGGTGCGCACAGTGACGAACCTTGAGTGGTAGGCCAGGCGTTCCTCGAGGCTGCGGGGTGGCGCGCCGGGTGGGGGAGGGGCTACCACGGGTGTGGTGGCGAAGGTCTGGAAACCGTCCCAGGCGGTCACCGACCGCTGCTGCGCATCAGGGGAGTCGTCACCGGCTCCTGCCGCGGGACCGGGAGACCGGTTCGCCGCCGATGGGAAACTGGTGGTCGGTACCTCGACTGTGCGCGGCGGGATGTTCACCATTGCTCGGCCTCGGCTTCGGCGTCCCACAGTCCGTATCCGCCTGCCTCAGCCGGCAGCGCCTCTGGCACCTCCGGATCGCCAGTGCCCGGCTCTGTGGCCGTGTCGGGGCCGATGAGGTCGTCCAGGCTCTCGCTCCAGTCAGGGTCCGGGGCCGGTGCGGTCTCTGCTTCGAGCGGGCGCCGCTGCCCGGGCAGGTCTGGCAGATGCACGGCCGTACCACGGCCACGACGTTTTTCGCGGCGGCCGGTTTCGTGTTCTGTCCCGGCGGGGCTGCGGGTGCGGCGCAGGAGTTGGTCGAGGGCGTCGGCGAGGTCGGCTTCGTGCTGGTCGCGGTCTCCGCGTTGTTCGACCTCGGTCTGGACATGACGCCAGATCTGGTCGTTGAAGGGCTGGTGGACGTGGTCGCGGTGGATCCACGGGATTTCGTGGAGCTGTCCGTCGGTGAGACGGACCCAGATCTGGCGCGCGTCGTGGGGATTGTGGTGGAGCTCCCACTTGCCGTCCTTGGCCTCGACGGGGGAGCGCTCGCCGCGGTGGGGGTCGAGGATGTCGTGGTTGTAGGTGCGGTAGTCGAGGCGGATGCCGCGTTCGGTGATGGGCTGCCACCGCACCGGCAGCAGTTCGAGGTAGTCGGTCCCGCTCAGCGGCACCGGCACGTAGCCGCTGATGGTGATCAGCGCAGCCCACATCTGGTTCGGGGTGAGGGCGGTTTTGGGCAGGACGGGGTGGCGCAGTCCGTCGTGGGGCCGGTTCTGCCAGCCGCAGGTGATCCATTCGTCGAGGAAGTCCTGCAGCTGCGGGATCGTCCACCGTGCCTCGGCTGCCGTCGCTGAGCCGCGGCGCTGGGGGTTGGAGCCGGTGTGGCCGGCGACGTGCTGACAGAACAGGTCGTTGATCGAGCCGAAGGTCCGCTCCACCACGGCCTTGGCCTGCGGCCGCCTCGGTGGAGCGGGCTGGACGCTGACCCCGAGTGTCTCGCAGGCGGCGATGAAGCCCTGCGAGAGGTAGATCTTGCCGCGGTCGACGACGATCGTCTCGGGCACGACCACCGGTCGCGAGGCCGCGCCTTCCAGGCGCTCGTCCAGCGACAGCATCCGCTCATAGGGCACTTCGGCCCGCGACAGATGCAGCGCTGAGGGCCAGGTGGGGCGGGCAGGATGCGGAACAGCCATCTCGGCCAGGAGCAGTGCGGCGTCGACGGCCTTGGTGCTGTACGGGCGCAGGACGGCGGCCAGGATGGAGCGGGTGGCGACGTCGACGGCGATCGTCAGCTCCGGCCGGCCCAGGCTGCCGTCCTCGAGGACGGCCATGATGTCCAGGCGGGTGGTGTCGATCTGCACCTGCTCCCCGGGCCGCAGCACCACCGGCGCCGACGAGGCGCGGGCGGGTGCGGTGGCGGTACGCGCCGGGCGTCCCGGACGATCGGCCGGGTCGGCCAGCACGCTCACCAGCCGGTAGAACGTCGAGCGTGACGGCATCTCCACCACCCCGCGCCCGTGAGTGTCCTCCAGGATCTGCCCGACCAGTACCTGCAGTCCCTTCACCGTCCCCTTCGACCGGCCCCGCTGGCGCCGCAGCGCCTCCAGCACCGCGGCTACGACCCGCTCGTCGGCATACCCCGTCGGATGACGCCCGCGGGCCGGCACCGCACGCTTGTCGACCAGCCCCCACAAGCCCTGTTTGCGGTAGGTGTGCCGCATCCGCTCCACCGTCGTACGCCTCACGCGCGCGAAGCCGAGCGCCGCCAGTTCCTTCGCCTTGGCCGCGTCCCGCTGCGCCAGCGTCCAGCGCTCGGGGTCGTACTCCGGCCGCATCGTCTGGCCGTCACGGCCACCCTCAGGGTGCGGCCACCCGGTCTCCACCTCCCGGATATGGGGCAGCCAAGCCAGAGCCCGCTGCTGGGCCGCCACAGGAACGGTCTCGAACAGTCCCCACTGCGGCACCGCGGTCGGCGCCCGTGCGCCCACTACTTCGAAGCCCGGATCGGCGAACAACCGCCCCAGCAGTCTCGTTTCGGTGCCGTCCTCCTGCAGCAGGTAGACCTGCTGGCCCTGCAAGGCGGCGACCTGCCAGGTCTGTCCCCGGTATGCGACGTGCGCGCCGACCTCCACCACCGGCCGCTGGCTTTTACCGTGTGTGCCGCCCACTGCGCTCACCCCTTCCTCGGCCGCCCCCGGCGCCCAGCGACTTTTCGACGCCCCCACCACCACGTTCTGCGTCAGCGCAGACCAGCGTCTCCTCGTGCAACGGCTCATCAAGAGGCGTCGTCAGATGCCCGCACCACAGCGCGTGATAGACAGCCGGCAGTACTTGCAGAGGATCACCCACCGCGGCTGCGCCGTCGGCCAGCGGCCGGAGCCCGGCGAACGCCTCAGCCAACGCGGCCCGCAGCCCGGGCGGCCCCTGATTGCGTGGGTGGCGATAGCCGGCCAGCCATCGCAGGTTCGCCGCCACCACCGGGGGAGGCGGCTCGAGGCGCCGATATGACCAGCCCACGCGCGCGCACGCCGCCTCCAGGACCATCCGCGCACGCTGCGCCCCGTCTCCACCGGCAGCTGGGCTGGAAGGGCAGTCGGCGAGCAGGCCGGTGCCGTCGGCGTACCGGGCGAACAGCTGAGGCACCCACGAGCGCACCCGCCCCTCGGTATCCCGCCACAGCAGCCGTACCGGACGGGCGGCCAGGCCGGTCACGTCCGGGTCCCGGTCCAGAACCATCAGCTGGGTGCGCATCGCTGCCGAACCGTGTACGACGTGCCGTCCAGTGGTCTCCGACCACCACCAGCCCGGCCCCCACCGGCGGCCCGGGACGACCGGAAACGCGGATACCGGCGCGAGGTCCTCGAACCGCACCGCCGCCGCCGCCTGATCCCACGGCAACTGCGTCAACCGCCCGGCGGCCGTGACGAACGCGGCCTCGATTCCCGCACCGTCGCCCCCTGCGGCAGCCTGCTGCACCCGCCTGCTGTGCTCGTGCCCCTCCACACTCAACAGCCAAGTCCATGGCGGGCTGCTGAACGCCGTGATCCGGATCCGCCACCCGAATGGGTGAACGGCGGCCGCGATACCGTGCCGCACCGTGGTCAGACCGGGAGATCCTTCAGTTCCTGCAGGAGCTGCTGCTGGCCGGGCAACAGGGTGTGGCGTTGGGCGAGCTGCTCACTGATCCAGGAGCGCAGCTTGGGCGGTGGTTCGAGGCCGGCGGCGAGCAGGAGGCGCAGACGGTGGTAGTCGCGCTGCCAGGCGAACGCCCACGGAGGGAGCCACCACGGATCCAGAGCGGCGAGGGCCTGCATGCCCGGCCACGGAGCCGGTGTGCGGCGCGCGTGGGCTCGGGCCTCTCCGCGTTTGCCGGCGAGCCACCTGCCCAGAGGGAACCCGTTGTGCTGAACGGGGTGCGGCAGCGCCAGGTGGCCGTGAACGCCGCCGTAGTCCCGGGCATGGGCCAAGCCCACGGCGAAGTCGATCCGGGTGCCGGTGGGGTGGTACCGCGCGGTCTGCCGGGCTTGCGCGCCCTCGGCGGTGATGCCGATCTCCCGCAGTAGATCTTGCTGGCGGGGGTCGAGCTCTTCGAACAGCGCGCGCTGCGCGTACAGCCATGATGCGGCAGCCGCCCCCACCCTGGCGAAGCCGTCCCCCGGCACCAGCAGCTGATTGCTGCCGCACTGCTTGCGGGCGTGGTGGTAGGCGCGTTGCCATGCCATGGGCCACGGCGGGTTCCACCACGGGTCGATGGCGGACAGTGCACGGCTCCGGTCGGTTTCCTTCTCCGCCATACGGGCCCGGCTGCGTTGACTCATCAGCCATTGCCCAAGAGGAAAACCGTCCTGCCGCGTGCTCTTGGACGTGGCGAGGTGGCCGTGGACGGCGGCAAAGGCTCGGGCGTAGTCCAGGCCGGCCGCGAAGGCCAGAGCCAGGCTTTTGCGGCGAGGGTGTGCTGAGCGGGCGTGCGCGGGCCGGATTCCGAGATCTGCGAGCAGGCGTTGTTGGCCCACGTGGAGGTCGTCGTACCGGGAACACTGCTCATGGAGCCACTCGCCCAAGGCGAGACTGGTGCCGGGGAATCCTGCCGTGGCGTCGACGAGGCCATGCTTTCGAACGTGCACCAGGGCGCGGTGATACGTCCGTCGCCAGGAGACGGGCCAGGGACCATTCCACCAGGAGGCAACGACCGCTTGGGCCACGGCAAAAGCGTTCTCGCACGAGCCCCTACGGCGCAGCAGCGGCAGAAGGCGCTGATGCGCACGCATCACCTCCGGGAGCCCGGCGAGGCTCACCTGGCCTTCGACCAGCGTGACTCTGTCCAGCGCTAGTGAGTCGAGGGACCAGCACTGATGCCTGATGCAGATCCTCGAACGCAGGGCGGAGTACAGACGGGCAGAACACGCAGCGCCTGTCCGGGCCGCCGTGCACAGTCGGCATCCCAGCATGACGGCAGGAACTGTGCTGCCGGACGCGAAGCGCACGTTCGGCTGGTCACCGTTCGCCTTCGCCTCAGCGCCCTCATCCCAAGAAGGCAGCGCGCGGGACAGATGCGACTCCGGCACCCGGCAGAGGGAGGCCAGCCGATGCCGCACCGCGGGCGCCAGGAACACCTCGCCGACGAGACAGCCCTTTCCCCAGACACCACGCACGCCAGGGCCCGCCATCGCAGACAACAAGCCCGTCACGGTGACGTTGTAGCGAGCGGCCAGCCGGTTCACGAAGGACATCGTCGTTTCACCTGCCAGCGGGGCCATCCGGACGACCCCGGCCAGCCATGGGGAAAACGAATCCGTCACCTGCCACTCCACAGCTTCACCGGCGTGCGCGACCGGCACAGGCATCCCACTGCCTCTACGCCGCCCATTCCATGCCGAGCCCCCGCAGTGCGTCCAGCTGCTCCGCTGTGAGTTTGTCCCGCCTCGAGCGGGTGTTGGATACCCACACGCCTAGCTTGATGATCACCGGGTCTGCTTCGCCGTCGACTGCAATCTCCTCAGCGTGGCCGCGCGGCACGGGCCGGTGGGCGCCTTCTCGCTCGACCCACTGGGTGAGAGCCGCCAGGCCCCGCTGGAACGCCTGCTGCGCCTTGCTCGGCCCCTTCGCCCCGCGACTGGCCGCGGGGGCTGGAGCGGGCCGTTCGACGGGCGTCACACCCAGCGCGGTCAGTCGTTCCTGTTGTTCGGCGGAGAGTTGTGTCCAGGTGCTCGCTTCTCTTTGCCGCGTGAGCCATCGTCCGATGTCGTCGCCCTCGAACAGCACCCCGGGGTCAATGGCCGGCAGGACGCCGTCGGCGTCGACGAGGTCGGCCAGGACGCGGTAGTGCCGCTGCCAGTCGAGCGGCCAGGAGCAGTTCCAGTCCGGGTCGATCGCAGCCAGCTGCGCCGCGCGCTCTGCGGCCCGTTCCGGGTCTTTGCCCAGGCCGCCCTTGCGGCGCAGGTTGGCGATGTGCTGCCCGATGGGCACCATTGCCTCGCCCTCGCCCCACACCGCGTCTTGCCGGGGTGCGAGGTGCCCGTGCGCGCGCCGATAGGAGCGGAACGCGGCGAGTTTGTTCTCCCACGCTTCGTCGCCGGGCTCCCACACCATTCCGGCATCGTCGAGGAGTTCTTTGCGGTGGGGGCCGAGTTCGCCTGCGTGGTGCGCGCGGCGTTGCTGGTGGACCCACCGGCCCAGGGGATAGCCCTTCGTCGTGCCGACCTGGGTCTCGACGTCATAGGGCACGGCGTACAGGCCGGTGATCCCGTTCTCGGCACGCCACCGGACCAGGGCCTGGTAGCCCTCGAGCCAGACGAGGGACTGGGGGCGGATGACGCGGCAGCGGGTGAGGGCGGCGATGTCGGCGGCGTCGCGGGGGGAGGCGAAGTTGACCACGACCGAGGTGACCCGGTCGACCTCCTGCTGCGCCTCGCCGCTCTCCTCGGGCATGTCCCCGTTCTCCGGGCCGGCCGCGGGGGCGGGCCGGACGTGGATACGCCGCCGTTCGGCGCCGCGGGTCAGGGCGCGGGAGGCGAGCTGGTCGACCATGCGTTCCGAGTGTGAACGCAGGGCCTGGAGGATGTCGACGAGTGGTTGGTAGCTGGCGGAGGCGACCATGTCCTTTGGGTCCTCCCCGGGCTGGAGGAAGACGGGGATGATGATCCGCGCCGTCTTCACACTGCCGTCAGGGTTGGGGCGCAGGGCGCGTCCGATGTTCTGGACGATGTCGACCTGGGAGCTGCGGGAGCCGACGATGCACACGGCCTCGACCCCGCGCAGGCCGGTGATGTCGACCCCGACCCCGAGGGCGCGTACGGAGGACAGGAACGCCCGGTGCACCCGCCGGTTCTGGGCGTCGATGCCGTTTGCGAACCGCTGGATCACCGCACGCCGATGCGCGATGGGATGGTCCCCGCACAGCCAGTCCGCCCACACCCGGTCCGCAGGCACGTGACGGCCCTCCTCCAGCTCGTACAGCTCTGCGTCGATCGACGACGCGGGCAACTCCTCCGCCTCGGCCAGCGCCGCCGCGGAAGCCTCAGCGGTGTATAGCTCGGCGGCCGTCGCCGGCATCTGCTCGGCGAACGCCGCGGCTTCCTCGACCCGCTGGTGGAACACCATGGTGGTGTGCAGATTCTGCTGCGCCGCGTGCTCCAGCAGTGCGGCCTGGAGCAGGGCCATGCGCCGGCCGCGCAGCGCGTCCTCGGACAGGCCGAGGACCGGGTCGGGGTCGCGGATCTCAAGCACGTCGATCTCGAAACCGGCGAGGATCGAGCGTTCCACCGCCTCCGCCAGCCCAAGATCAAAAATCCGGGTGCCGTAGGTGCGGGAGTCGTCCTCCATCGACGCGATGACCAGCTCCCGCCCGTCCCGCCCGCGCTGCGGCCGGGGCGCGGCGAGGATGCGCGGGGTGGCGGTCAGGTAGAGCCGGAAGTCGACAGGGATCCGGCTGTTGTCGTGGATCGCGGCCCACGGCCGCCCCATGTCTCCGGCCGTCATGTGCCCCTCGTCCAGAATGGCCAGGTCAAACGGAGCCATCCGCTGCCCGTACAGCCGCTCCCCGCCCGCCAGAGCCGATTCCAACGGCCCAGGGACAGTCCGGCGACCAGTGACGTCGGCGGGGTCCTCGCGGTCCACGAGGGAGGCGTACGTGGCGAACACGACCACCGGACCGGTCCCGGCCCACAGGGCGAGCTGGATCGGGTTGGTGGTGGTGCGCACTCCGAGCTGCTCCAGGACCTCGTCCTTGTCCACCGAGCAGACCGCGACCATCGGCGCCCGGTGCCCGACCCGCCGCCAGGACTGGGCACTCTGCACGATCAGGTCCAGCGTGGGCACCATGACGAGGATCCGCCCCTCCGGGAAGTACTCCAGAGCGCACGCAGCGGTGGTGATCGTCTTACCGGACCCGGTCGCGGACACCCCCATGGCACGCGCCCCCTCCGGAGGCACAAAGGATCTTGCAGGAAATCCGACCCAGTTACGAAAGCGCAATTTCTGGTCGACCTGGTGTTCCTTGAGCGGAATCAAAACCATTTCCAAACCCTCCCCGATTCCTATTTCCGTGGTCCTTCGATGGTCGCGTGCGGAATGCAGGCCGCACCCGAGCCGTTCCAGATCGACGCACCCGCCCTCTGCCAGCCGGGCTTTCCGTTTTTGAAGGGCGGTTGGTCGTCCGGGTCGTAATGCCCGACACCGAGCGTGCCGAGGATGTAGACCTCGTCGCTGTTCACCGTCCGCGCCGTACACAGACCGCCGGCCTCGCCCAGCACCTCCAGCACCCGGCGCCGAGCCGTGGTGTGCGCACGGGCGCGCGGCAGCGCGGACTCCCGGACGAACCCCTCCAGCCGCACCAGATCCGCTCGTTCACGCTGCCTCACGTCCGCGAAATGTACGGCCAGCTCAGTCGCCCCGCCCGACCGGCGCCGCGCCGTGGCCGGTCCCGGCCCGCGATGCCCCCAGGGCCTCGCTCACCGCCAGCACGCCTTCGCCCCAGCCGTCCGCGAACACAGCACACCCCGAGAAGCCGGCGCCATGCAGTCCAGCTCCACCACCTCGCACTGCGCCCCGGCCACCAGGTCGTCCGCCTCACTCGCGGGCACGCCCGGCGCTCCAGGAGCGCGAACAGTCTCAACCGGGCGTTCACACACGCCGTCTGATACTGCGTCACCCGACATGTCGAATCGCTGCTCAGCGCGGGACCTGGTCCGGTAGATTCGTGGTGACCGGCCATCTGGCCATCCTCTCGAAACTTGGGAGATTCCCGAGTGACTGGCGGGTGTCCCATATTTCTGCCAACGATACATGATGCATCTATCTGAGGCAGCCACTACACTAGAACCCGACACGAACGAGCGACCCCCGATCCTCGTAGCTACCCAGGCCCGCGCAAGCGGGTCCCTGGGGCCTGGAGGCGCAGTCGGAAGGGCCCTTGAGGCGGGGGAGCGCAGCGGACCCGCCGGCCCAGGACGGAGCAAAGCGAAGCCCAGTTCCGGCGGGGCGAAGCCCCGCAGCTCCGGAAGCGCAGCGGACGGAGCGTCACCAGGCCCGCGAAGCGGGCCTGGTGAGCGGGACGCTCCGCGTCCCGCCAGCGCTCCCGCGGAGCGGGAGCGCAACACCC
>NZ_JACADT010000040.1:0-15752 GCF_013421635.1 Streptomyces sp. UH6
GCGGCCCTGCTGAACCTGCGCCTCGGCCGCGACCGGGTCTACTACGACGAGCCGGCCGACCTGGCGGCCCGCGACTCCTACTACGCCGGCGTGTCCCCCGGAGCGGACGGCGACGCGCTGCGCGAGGAACTGACCCGGCTGCTGGAGGCCACCCACGAGCGGCGTCCCTCCTACCGCCCTTCCCGCCTGCTCTACCCGTGGGTCGACCTCCATCCCGACCGGCTGCTGCGCGGCATCTACTCCGGCAGGACCTTCACCCCCGAGGAACTCATCCGGGCCGACACCGCCGTGGAGGCGGCGCGCCTGAGCCGGCTCCAGGGCTTCCTCACCCGTGAGACCACGGCCGGCCCCGCCGAGCTGACGGCGGAGCTGGAGGCCCTGGATGCCTCCCTGCCGTTCAACTGCGAGCACGTCGTCCCGCAGTCGTGGTTCGACGAGAAGGAACCGATGCGCGGGGACCTCCACCACCTGTTCGCCTGCGAACCCGGCTGCAACAGCTTCCGCGGCAACTTCCGCTACCACGACTTCGCCGACTTCCGTGAGGCCGTCCGTCACGACTGCGGCAGGCGCGAGGACGAGGGCTTCGAGCCCGCGCACGGCAAGGGCACCGCTGCCCGGGCGACGCTCTACTTCCTCCTGCGCTACCCCGGCCTCGTCGGTGACGCCGAGGGGGAGTTCACCCCGGAGCGGATACCCACCCTGCTCGCGTGGCACCGCGCGGAACCGCCCGCCGTGTACGAGCGCCACCGCAACGGCGCGATCGCCGAGGTCCAGGGCAACCGCAACCCGCTCGTCGACCACCCCGACTGGGCGGACCGCGTCCGCTTCGCCCGGGAGCGGCCCTGACCCGTGCGGGAACTGGTCCGTACGGCAGAGGCGTAGGGCGCGGTGACGGAACCGGGCGGCGGACCTCGGTGATAGTCGGCACATGTCGAACATCTGGGGAAGGCGGGAAGTCCGGGAGATCTTCAGGCGGGAGAAGGGGCTCTGGGAACTCAGGGAAGGCCTTTCCTCGCGCATCGGCGAACTCGACGCGCTGTTGCACGCCGAGCGGGACAGGGGCGGCGCCCAGCCCGACCCGGAACGCGAGGCGCTGGTGGCCCGGGCCTTCGAGGAGCTGGAGGGGGCGCGGGAGACGCTGCGCCACTCCCATCGGCGCAGGCAGCCGGCGGCCCACCTGGCGGTGGCGCAGGCCCACTACGACACCGCCCACTCCCTGATGCTGCGCCTGGTGCCGCTGGAGCGGATCGGGGCCATGCTCCCCGGGCTGCTGGCGTTCGTGCGCGAGCACCTCACGGTGAGCGACGAACGCAGGGTCCAGACCGAACAGATCGCGCTCTCCGTGCTGGCGGGGGGCGTCCTCGACGAGGCCCAGCGGCAGATCCTCGTCGACGCGACGAGCGTCGCGCGGCAGGCGCATCTGAAGGAGAACCTGCGCGTGCGGAGCTTCACCCAGATCGTCTACGGGATCTCCGGCGTTCTCGCCGTGGTGGTGGTCCTGGTCGCGGTGGTCGGGGCGCTGGCGCCGAGGATGGTTCCCTTGTGCTTCGAGCCGCAGGGCGTGGGGGTGGTGTGCGCGACGGGGAGCGCTCCGGCGGAGAGCAGGCTGCCCGGGCAGGACGTCGACGACGTGTTCGCCGAGGTGGCGTCCCGCT
Source organism: Streptomyces sp. UH6 (assembly GCF_013421635.1). Lineage (NCBI taxonomy): Bacteria > Bacillati > Actinomycetota > Actinomycetes > Kitasatosporales > Streptomycetaceae > Streptomyces > Streptomyces sp. UH6. The sequence goes on from NZ_JACADT010000040.1 coordinate 1,656, forward strand.
GGGACTACGCCGTCGTGCTGTTCGTGGGCATGGTGGCGGCGGCCATCGCCGCGGCGGCGTCGTTGCGGCGGATCAGGGGCAGCTCCACGCCGTACAACGTGCCGGTGGCGCTGGCGATGCTGAAGCTGCCGACGGGGGCGCTGACGGCCGTACTGGGGCTCCTCCTGATGCGCGGCGAGTTCGTTCCCGGGCTTCAGTCCCTGGATTCGTCCGCCCAGATCATCGCCTGGGCGGTGATCTTCGGTTATGCGCAACAGCTGTTCACGCGATTCGTCGACACCCAGGCACAGACCGTGCTGAATTCCGTCGGAGGTCCGAGTGCGACACCGGCGAAACAGCCCAAGGAACCGCAGGTCCCGCCGAGCTGAAAAGGTTGACCGGGCAATCACGTCACCTTCTCCGCCGCCCGCCGGAGGAATTCCGGGAATGCGGGCGGAGAACTACTCTGGGAGTATGACGACACAGCATCTGACGCGACACGACACGTATTACACGGTGCGTCCCGGAGACACTCTCACGGACATCGCGAAGCACTATCACACGACCGTGAAGCAGCTCCAGGTCTGGAACGGCATCCCCAACCCGAACATCATCAAGGTCGGACAGCGGCTCGTCGTCGCGAAGGACCACTCCCCCGAGAACTACGTCCCGTTCCCCGGCAAGGAATGGTTCGCGAGCGTGCCCAACAGCCCCGTCATCGTGATGATGGGCTACCGGCTGGTCGACGAGGGGTGCAACTGCTACCCGGACGACGTGGAGGGCATCGGCCCCCGCTGGGACGAACACCACCGGGACTCCTACGCCATGTGGCAGCGCAAGCTGGGCTTCACCGGCGCGGACGCGAACGGTGTGCCGGGACGCACGTCCTGGGACAAGCTCCGCGTTCCCGTCCCCGTGGAAGGGGGCTGAGGAAAAGAGCGACAGGAGGACGCCCGGCCGATATCGCGACCGGGTGTCCGTATTTCGCCGACGCGGGGTGTCCGCATTTCGTTGACGCGAGGAAATTTGAAGACGCAAAGGAATACCTCCCGGGATTTCCGTACCACGCCGGCCCGGACCGTGGAATTGCGGGCCTCCCCGGTGAGGAGGAGGCTGGAGGGGAGGGGGTTTCCAGCCTTTACGCCGGTATCGAGGGGCGAGTGGGATGACACGCCAGTACTACCAGCGCGGCCGGCTCCTGGAGGCCGAGGAGATCGACGGGGTCGTCGCGGTGAAGGTGAACGCGGACGCCCCCGGTGGGCCCGCCGGGATCGGCGCGGAACTCGGTACGGTCGCGACGGAGGAGATCCGCGAGGCCGGCGTGGAGGAGGACGTCGCCGACGCCTTCGCCCGCGCCAACTGGGTGCTGGTGCGGCCCGCGCCCCACGCCCACGAGGCGTTCGCCACCGGTGAGCCCCTGCCCGGCGCGGAGACCACCGGGACGGTGGTGCGGCGGCCCAACGGCAGGATCGGCATCGCCACCGCCGAACTGACGGTCCGCCTGGACCCCGCTCTCTCCGAGGAGGAGGCGGAACGCGAACTGGCGGCCGCCCGTCTGACCACGCTGCACAAGCTCTCCTTCGCCAAGAACCTCTACCAGGTGCGCGCCCCGTCCGGTCTGGACTCCCTCGGCGCCTCGGTCGCGCTGCACGAGAACGACCGGTTCCTCTTCGCCGAGCCGGCCTTCGTGGAGCATGTCCCCACCCGACTGCGGCCCACCGGCGCCCGCTACGCCGAGCAGTGGCAGTGGCACAACACCGGCGCCAACGGCGGCGTGCCCGACGCCGACGTCCACATCGAGCCCGCGTGGGACCACACCCTGGGGGGCGGGATCCGGGTCGCCGTGATCGACAACGGGTTCGACGCCGCCCACCCGGACCTCGCCGACGGTGTCGACCCCTTGTCGGGCTTCTACACCGAAGACGCCGACGGCACCGTCTTCGCCCAGGACACGGCGGGCATGCCGGACAGCGACCACGGGACCTTCTGCGCCGGCATGGTGGGCGGACGTCTCAGCAACCCCGCCGGCGGGACCGGCGCCGCCCCCGAGTGCGACCTCATGCTGGTCGCCTGCCTGCCCGACCAGGTCGGCACCCAGACGACCCTCGCCCGCGCGATCGCCTACACGGCCGATCCGTCGACGGAGACCGGCTCGGAGCGGGCCGGCGACGGCGCGGACATCCTCGTGTGCAGCCTGGGCCCCAACGGAGCGGACTGGGACATCACCACGACCATGGAGCTCGCCCTCGAGTTCGCCGCGGCCGAGGGCCGCCGGGGCAAGGGGCTGCCCGTCTTCTGGGCCGCCAGCAACGGCCGCAACGTCGACATCGGCAAGGACGAGATCGTCTCGCACCCCGACGTCATCGCCGTGGTGCGCTCCACCAACCAGGACCGCGAGGACCACGCCGCGCGCGGCCCGGAGGTCGAGCTGATCGCCCCCGGCGTCAACGTTCTCAGCACCACCTCCGGCGGGGGCTACGGCACCAGCACCGGGACCAGCTTCGCCGCCCCCTGCGCGGCGGGCTGCGCGGCCCTCGCACTCGCCGCGAAGCCCGGCCTCACCCGCGACCAGCTCCGCGGCATCCTGCACACCACCGCCGACAAGATCGGCCCGCCCACCGTCCGTTACGACGCCCACGGCCACAACGACGACTACGGCTTCGGCCGCATCAACACCGTCAACGCCCTCCGCACCGCGCAGGCGACCCCCTCATGACGGCCGCCGGGGAGCCGCCCGTGCCCGACGTCGTCCGGTGCCGCGTGGTGGCCGAGGACGCCGAGGCGCTCCGGCGGTTCGTCCGCGAGACCCACCCCGACCTCGGGTGCCACCCCGTCGCGCGTCCCGGGCGCGACGGGGTGGCCATCGAGGTCTACTTCCGGCAGGACCGGCTGGACGCCGCCAGGGCGGCCCGGTCCGCCGACCGGGTGACCGTCACCGCCGTCGAGAACGTCACCGAGAACTGGCGGGCACGTGTCGAGGAGGTCGGCACGGGTGACCGCTTCGCCACCCGCGACGCCGTCCCGCACGGGCTCGGCCGCAAGGAATGACCGTGTACCTCAACGTCACGGAGATCGACTCCGCCGTCGGGCGCCTGCACGACGCCCATCCCGAGGTGACGGAGCTGCTCACCGCGCCCCGGCCCACCCACGAGGGCCGCCCGCTGCGACTGCTGCGGGTCGGAGCGCCGCACGACGGCGCGCATCCCGGCATCCTGCTGCTGGGCGGGGTGCACGCCCGCGAGTGGGTGCCGCCGGACGCGCTGGTCTTCCTCGCCGCCGACCTGCTCGAGGCCTGGCGCAGAGGCACCGGGCTGGGCTACGGCTCGGCGGTCTTCACCGCCGCCCAGGTGAGGAGCGTGGTGGAGGACGTGGACCTGTTCGTCTTCCCCTGCGTCAATCCCGACGGCCGGGCCCACAGCCAGACCGCCTCCGCCATGTGGCGCAAGAACCGCCGCCCGGCTCCGCCGGGAGCGACGGACCCGTCGTGCGTGGGCGTCGACCTGAACCGCAACTTCGACTTCCTGTGGGACCACACGGCGAAGTTCGCGCCCGACGCGGACGTCCACACCTCCGACCGGCCGTGCGACCCGCAGGTCTACCGCGGGCCGGCGGCCGCCTCCGAGCCGGAGACCCGGTCGGTGGTCGAGGTGCTCGACGGCCGTCCGGGCATCCGGTGGCTGGTGGACGTGCACAGCGCCGTCCCCGTCATCCTCCACCACTGGGGCAGCGACCGGAACCAGACCACGGACCCGGACCAGAACTTCCGCAACCCCGGCCTCGACGCCGTCCGCGGACGCCCCGACGACGGCATGGGTGAGTACATCGCCCCGGACGACCTGCGCACCGCCGTGGACCTCGCCGGCCGTATGAGCGAGGCCGTGCGCGCGGTCCGCGGCGGCGAGTACGGCGTCGAGCCGTCCTACGGCCTGTACCCGACCTCGGGCACCAGTGACGACTACGCCTACAGCCGCCACCTCTCCCGTCCGGGCGCCTCCAAGGTGCTCGGCTGGACCGTCGAGTGCGGCACGACCTTCCAGCCGGCCGTCGAGGAGGCCGGGCAGGTCGTCCGCGAGGTGTGTGCCGCACTGCTCACCCTGGCCCTCGAAGTGCCACGCACGCCCTGAGGCGCATAGGGCTGGGGTCAGCAGGTCAACCCCGGGGTGTACGGGGCGTCCGGCGAGGTCGGCCGCCGCGCAGAAGGTGCCGCCCGCGCCGGCCAGGACCGCCACCGGCAGCTCTGGATCGGCCTCGAACCGCTCGAAGGCGGCGACGAGTTCCGCTGCCGTCGCCCGGTCGACGGTGTTCCGGCGTTCGGGCCGGTCGAGCCGGATGACGGCGACGGAGCCTTCGATGTCGAACCGTACGTCGGGCACGGTCACCTCCCGGCGCGCGGGTCGGGCGGCCGGAGCTCCTCCGGCGCCGCGCCACCGGGTCCTTCCCCGACCGGGCGGCCGTCAGACATGGAGTTCGGGCGGCAGGCCCGTCCAGCGCAGCGACTCGGGCAGGTGGCGGGTGTCGTTGTAGGTGAGGAGGGCCGGGGGCCGGTCCGGCGTGTAGCGGATGACGGTGAGGCCCGCGTTGGCGTGGTTCAGACCGATCCAGCGGCTGGGCGGGGCGTCCAGGGCGGCGCGGACCAGCCAGCCGATGAGGAAGTTGTGGGTGACCACCAGGTCGTGGCGGACGGTGTCCTGGTGTGCCGGGCCGGTGAAGCGGACCAGTGCCTCGCGGGCGAGTTCCGGGCCCCGCTCGCGCTCCGGGGCGGGGAAGGAGGCCAGCACGTCGAGGGTCCTGTCCGCCGAGGCGGGGTGGAGCTCCTCACGGGTGGGGAGGTGGGGAACGTAGTCCCCCGCCGGATCGCACGGATGGGCGTTCGTGTCACCGAGCCGGGCGCTGACCAGGGCCGCGGTCTCGGCGGTGCGGGGCAGCGGGCCGTGATGGACCGCGGTGAAGGGGACGCCGCGCAGACGTTCGCCGAGGAGGGTGGCCTGGCGGCGACCGCGCCCGGTGAGCGAGGTCTCCTCCGCGTCGGCCTCGCCGTGGCGCGTGAGGTAGAGGTAGCGGTCGGAGAGGGTGGACAAGCGGTGGCTCCTGCGGTTCTCGGGAGGCGGGTTCGCCTCGGACTTCCGTGCCGTCCGACGGTCTTGGCAGCAAGGGTGACCGACGCGCCTGCCGTCACCGTGGTTCCGGCAGGCGCCGGACCCGTTTCCTCGCTCTGAGCCGTCTCGTTGGACATGCGTTGAACAAGCCCGGGCGGATGAGGCTTTGTGGGCGGTCGGCGGGAACGAGGGCTCGTGTTCGCCGTCGGGGGCCGGGCCGGTGCAGGGGCCGACGAATGGTTCCTTCCTCTCCGCCCCCTACGAAGGGATACGCCCCGGTGCGAGTGACCGACATCCAGCGATGCGACGTGCGTCCCGGACTGCTCGTCGAGTGGACGCTCAGTCCGGAGACCGTCGAGGCGGCCGCGGGCCTGCCGGAGGACTCCCGGCCGCCGGCGTACGTGCAGGAGTCGCACATCAGGACGGCCCGGTCGGTGCGGGAGGACGGCCTGTTCGTGCCCACCTGGGTCGGCGCGGCCTTCGACGTCCCCGGGAGCGTCGACCTCGATGCGCTCCAACAGGCGCTGCACCGCTGGACGTTGCGGCACGAGACGCTGCGCAGCGGGTTCCGCTGGGACCGGGGGACGATGCGGCGGTTCACGCTGGACGCCGGTGCGGTGCGGCTGCGCCGTGAGGTGGTGGGCGAGTTCACCGAGGCGCGGGAGCTGGTCGACCACCTCCAGGACCGGTTCGACGTCGCGGCGGACGCGTTGGACTGGCCGAACTTCATCTACGCGGCGGTGGTCCGCGAGGACCGCACCAGTGTGTACATGGCCTTCGACCACAGCAACGTGGACGCGTACTCGCTGCACCGGATCCCGGCCGAGGTCTGGGAGTTCTACGCGGCCGCGGTCGACGGGCGGACGGTGGCGCAGCCGCCCGCGGGCAGCTACGTCGACTTCTGCGAGGCGGAGCGGGCGGACGCGGACCGGGTGGACGACGGCCACGGGATCGTGGCGCGCTGGCGGGAGTTCGTGGCCCGGTGCGACGGACGGTTGCCCAACTTCCCGGTCGACCTCGGGCTGGACGCGGAGGGCAAGCTGCCGACGCAGAAGCTGATGCAGGACATGCTGTCGGACGCCGGGGAGGCGGCGGGCTTCGAGGCGTTCTGCCGTCCGTTCGGCGGCAGCCTGGTGGGCGTGCTGGCGGCCACCGCGGTGATCGTGCGGGAGATCTCGGGCACGCCGGTGTACCGGACGGTGGTGCCGTTCCACACCCGGGCGAAATCGCAGTGGCAGGACTCGGTGGGCTGGTACGTGGGCGGGGTGCCGATCGAGGTCGACCTGTCGGACGGGGCCGGCTTCGAGGAGGCGCTGCGGCGGGTGCGCGCGGCGCTGCGGGAGAACCGGAGGCTGGCGCGGATGCCGATCGCCCGGGTGCTGCACCTGCTGGGCTCGGAGTTCCGTCCGCGCTCGCCCGACCTGTACTCGATCGTGTCGTTCGTCGACGGCCGACCGGTGCCCGGCTCCGGGCGGTGGGACGAGCTGCACGCCTACGGGCTCCTGCGGGTCTCCTACGGGGACCAGGTGTGCGTGTGGGTCAGCCGGGTGCACGAGGGGCTGCAGTTCGCCGCGCGGTACCCGGACACCGGGCCCGCGCTGCGGAGCATGGAGACCTATCTGCGGCGGCTTCGGGAGATCGTCGCGGAGGTCGCCGGGTCCGCGGGCGCGGTGCCCGGGACGGGGGCCCCGGTGTGAGCGGGGGCGTCGCCCGGTTAGGGTGAGGGCCCACTGCTCGTGGTGCAGGAACCCGGTGCGAGTCCGGGGCGGTTCCGCCACTGTGTCGTTCCCCCGTCGGGGGACGCAGCCAGACACTGACCACGGGTTGTCCGACCGTCGTACGGGGCGAGAACCCCGAGGGAGGAACACGGCCTTGACCGTGCCTGTTGCGCTGCTGTCCACGTCCGACACCGATCTGCTCTCCGCGCGGGCCAGTGGCGCCGCCTATGCGTGGGCGAATCCGTCCCGGGCCTCCGACGAGGAACTCTCCGCCGCCGTGGAGGGCGCCGCCCTGGTGGTGGTGAGGCTGCTCGGTTCTCCGCAGGACCTGTGGCCGGGACTCGACGCCGTCCGCGAGCGGGGGACGCCGCTGGTCGTGCTGGGCGGGGAGCTCCAGCCGAGCGCCGAGCTGATGGAGCACTCGACGGTGCCCGTCGGGGTGGCCGCCGACGCGCACCGGTACCTCGCGGAGGGCGGCCCGGCGAACCTGCGGCGGCTGCACGCCTTCCTCTCCGACACCGTGCTGCTCACCGGCGAGGGCTTCGAGCCTCCGGAGGCGGTGCCGCTGTGGGGGTTCGCCGGGCGGGAGGTACCGGCGGACGAGGGCCTGCCCCGGGTGGGGATCCTCTACTACCGGGCGCACGAGGCGGGCGGCAACGCGGCGTTCGCGCACGCGCTGGCCGACGCGGTGGACGCCACCGGCCGGGGCGTGGGCGTCCCGGTGTTCGCGGGGTCGCTGCGGTCGGCGCCGGACGAGCTGTACGAGGCGCTGGGCGCCTTCGACGCGCTGGTGGTGACCGTCCTGGCGGCCGGCGGGAGCGTGCCGGCCTCCGCGGGCGCCGGCGGCGACGACGAGGCGTGGGACGTCGAGCGGATGGCCGCCCTGGACGTGCCGGTCCTCCAGGGACTGTGCCTGACGAGTTCGCGGGCCGAGTGGGAGGAGTCGGAGGACGGCGTCACGCCGCTGGACTCCGCGAGCCAGATCGCCATCCCGGAGTTCGACGGGCGGATCATCACGGTGCCGTTCTCCTTCAAGGAGATCGACCGCGACGGTCTGCCGCGCTACGTGGCCGACGCCGAGCGGTGCGCCCGGCTGGCGGGCATTGCGGTCAACCACGCCCGGCTGCGGCACGTTCCCCCCGCGCGGAAGCGGATCGCGGTGGTGCTGTCGGCGTACCCGACCAAGCACGCCCGCATCGGCAACGCGGTCGGGCTGGACACCCCGCGCTCGGCGGTGCGGCTGCTGCGGCGGCTGCGCGAGGAGGGTTACGACCTGGGGGCGCCCGGCGACCTGCCCGGGCTGGATCTGCCCGACGACCAGGAGGCGGGCGACGCGCTGATCCACGCGGTGATCGCGGCGGGCGGGCAGGACGAGGAGTGGCTGACCTCCGGCCAGCTCACCGACGCCCATGTGCGGATCACCGCCGAGGAGTACGCGGCGTGGACGGCGGACGTGCCGGCCGGGCTGCGGGACGCGATGACCGAGGCGTGGGGTCCGGCCCCGGGCCGGCTCTTCGTGAACGACGCCGGGGAGATCGTGCTGGCCGCGCTGCGCGCGGGCAACGTGGTGGTGCTGGTGCAGCCGCCGCGGGGCTTCGGGGAGAACCCGGTGGCGATCTATCACGACCCGTCGCTGCCGCCGAGCCACCACTACCTGGCCGCCTACCGCTGGCTGGAGAACGGCTTCGGCGCGGACGCCGTCGTCCACCTGGGCAAGCACGGCTCGCTGGAGTGGCTGCCGGGCAAGAACGCCGCGCTGTCCGCGGCCTGCGCCACCGACGCGGCGCTGGGCGCGATGCCGCTGGTGTACCCGTTCCTGGTGAACGACCCCGGCGAGGGCGCCCAGGCCAAGCGCCGGGCGCACGCCACGGTGGTCGACCACCTGATCCCGCCGATGGCGCGCGCGGAGTCCTACGGCGACATCGCCCGCCTGGAGCAGTTGCTGGACGAGCACGCCAACATCGCCTCGATGGACCCGGCGAAGCTGCCCGCGGTGCGGGGGGAGATCTGGTCGCTGCTGCGGGCGGCGGAGCTGCACCGCGACCTCGGTCTCGAACAGCGGCCGGAGGACGAGGAGTTCGACGACTTCCTGCTCCATGTCGACGGCTGGCTCTGCGAGATCAAGGACGCGCAGATCCGTGACGGTCTGCATGTGCTGGGCGAGGCGCCGGTGGGCGAGGCGCGGGTGAACCTGGTGCTGGCGATCCTGCGGGCGGCCCAGGTGTGGGGCGGTGTCGGGGGTGCCGTGCCGGGCCTGCGGAAGGCGCTGGGGCTGAAGGACGACGAGCGGCTGGACATGGTCGACGGCGTCGAGGCGCGGGCCCGGGAGCTGGTGGAGCGGATGGAGGCGGCCGACTGGGATCCCGCCGCGGCCGCCGCGCTGCACGACGACGCCGAGGTGCGCCGGGTGCTGGAGTTCGCCGCCGGGCAGGTGGTGCCGCGGCTCGCCCGGACGACGGAGGAGCTGGACCACGTGGTCCACGCGCTGGCGGGCGGCTTCGTGCCGGCCGGCCCCTCGGGGTCTCCGCTGCGCGGTCTGGTGAACGTGCTGCCGACCGGCCGGAACTTCTACACGGTGGACCCGCGGGCGGTGCCCTCGCGGCTGGCCTGGCAGACCGGTCAGGCCATGGCCCGTTCCCTGGTGGAGCGGCATCTGGCGGAGACCGGGAGCTACCCGGAGTCGGTCGGTCTGTCGGTGTGGGGGACGTCGGCGATGCGTACCTCCGGCGACGACGTCGCCGAGGTGCTGGCGCTGCTGGGCGTGCGGCCCGAGTGGGACGAGGCGTCCCGGCGGGTGTCGCGTCTGGAGGTGGTGCCCCTGGAGGAGCTGGGGCGCCCCCGGATCGACGTGACGGTGCGGATCTCGGGCTTCTTCCGCGACGCCTTCCCGCACGTGGTGGCGATGCTGGACGACGCGGTGCGGATGGTCGCCGCGCTCGACGAGCCCGAGGAGAGCAACCACGTGCGGGCGCACGCCCGGGCGGACCTGGCGGTGCACGGCGACGAACGCCGGGCGACCACGCGGATCTTCGGGTCGAAGCCCGGTTCCTACGGGGCGGGCATCCTCCAGCTGGTGGAGTCGGGCAGCTGGCGTGACGACCGCGACCTCGCCGAGGTGTACACGGCGTGGGGCGGCTTCGCCTACGGCCGCGGACTGGACGGTGTCCCGGCGGCGGAGGACATGCGCGCCAACTACCGCCGGATCAAGGTGGCGGCGAAGAACATCGACAGCGCCGAGCACGACATCGCGGACTCCGACGACTACTTCCAGTACCACGGCGGCATGATCGCCACGGTGCGCGCGCTGACCGGCGTGGACCCGAAGGCGTACGTGGGCGACTCGACGACGCCGGACGCGGTCCGCACCCGGACGCTGGCGGAGGAGACGGCCCGGGTGTTCCGCGCCCGGGTGGTCAACCCCCGCTGGATCGCCGCGATGCGCCGCCACGGGTACAAGGGCGCCTTCGAGCTGGCGGCGACCGTCGACTACCTCTTCGGCTTCGACGCCACGGCCGGTGTGGTGCACGACTGGATGTACGAGAAGCTGGCCGCCGAGTACGTCCTGGACGAGGAGACCCAGGAGTTCCTGCGGCGCTCCAACCCGTGGGCGCTGCACGGCATCGTGGAGCGGCTGCACGAGGCGGCGGAGCGGGGCCTGTGGGCCGAGCCGGACCCGGAGACCCTGCGGGCCATGGCCGAGGTGTACCTGGAGGTCGAGGGCGACCTGGAGGACCGGTCCCAGTGAACGGCGCGGTGAACGGCGCGGTGAAGGGCGCGGTGAAGGGCGCGGTGAGGGTGCGCGTGCTCGGCATCGGCATGGGGCCGCGCCACCTGACGGCCGAGGTCGTGGAGGCGCTGCGGGGCTGCGACTACGCGGTCGCGGCCCGCAAGGCCGAGGACGACGGGCTGCTGGAGGCGCGGCGCGCGGTGTGCGAGGCGCACGGCGTGGAGCTGGTGGAGGTGCCGGACCCGGAGCGTGACCGGCGCGACCCGAAGGACTATCCGGGCGCGGTGGCGGCCTGGCACGAGGCGCGGGTCGCGGCCTACGAACGGGTGCTGGCCGCCCGTGGCGGCACCGCGGCGTTCCTGGTGTGGGGCGATCCGTCGCTGTACGACTCCACGGTGCGGATCGTGGAGCGGGTCGCGGCACGGGGCGTGGTGCCGGTGGAGTACGACGTGCTGCCGGGGGTGAGCGCGCCGCAGCTGCTGGCGGCGCGCCACCGGATGGTGCTGCACGAGGTGGGGCGGCCGGTGCACGTGACCACGGCCCGCCGGCTGGCCGCCGCGGTGGCGGAGGGCCAGGAGAACATCGTGGTGATGCTGGGCTCCGAGCCGCGGTTCGACGGGCTGGAGGACTGGTCCGTGTGGTGGGGCGCCAACCTCGGCACGGACGCCGAGGAGCTGCTGGCCGGGAGGGTCGGTGAGGTGCTGCCCGGCATCGTGCGGGCCAGGGCCCGGGCGCGGCGGGCGGCCGGCTGGGTGATGGACGTCTGTCTGCTGAGGAAGGACGCGGCGCGATGAGCGGGCTGCTGGTGGCCGGGACCACGTCGGACGCCGGGAAGAGCGTGGTGACGACGGCGCTGTGCCGGGCGTTCGCCCGGCGCGGCGTGCGGGTGGCGCCGTACAAGGCGCAGAACATGTCGAACAACTCGATGGTCTGCCGCGGCCGCGACGGCGTGACGGCGGAGATCGGGCGTGCCCAGTGGGTGCAGGCGGTGGCGGCGCGTGCGGTGCCGGAGCCGGAGATGAATCCGGTGCTGCTGAAGCCGGGCACCGACCGGCGCAGCCATGTGGTGCTGATGGGGCAGCCGGCCGGTGAGGTGTCGTCGGCGAACTGGGAGGCGGGCCGCAGGCATCTGGCCGAGGCGGCGCACGCCGCCTTCGACGACCTGGCCGCCCGGTACGACGTGGTGGTCGCCGAGGGGGCGGGCAGCCCCGCCGAGATCAATCTGCGGGCGGGCGACTACGTCAACATGGGGCTGGCCCGGCACGCCGGGCTGCCGGTGGTGGTGGTCGGCGACATCGACCGGGGCGGGGTGTTCGCCTCGATGTACGGCACGGTGGGACTGCTGGAGCCGGCCGACCAGGCGCTGGTGGCCGGGTTCGTGGTCAACAAGTTCCGCGGTGACGTGGGGCTGTTGCGGCCCGGGCTGGAGGACCTGGAGCGGCTCACGGGACGCCGGGTGTTCGGTGTGCTGCCGTGGGACCCGGGCCTGTGGCTCGACTCGGAGGACGCCCTGGACCTGGAGGGGCGGCGGGCGCGCGGGGACGCGGTGCGGCGGGTGGCGGTGATCCGGCTGCCGCGCGTCAGCAACTTCACGGACGTGGACGCGCTCGGACTGGAGCCGGACCTGGACGTGGTGTTCGCGTCGGGGCCCCGGGACCTGTCGGACGCGGACCTGGTGGTGCTGCCGGGGACCCGGTCGACCCTGGCCGACCTGGCGTGGCTGAGGGCGCGGGGGCTGGACCGGGCCGTGGTGGAGCACGCCCGGCGGGGCCGGCCGGTGCTGGGCATCTGCGGGGGGTTCCAGATGCTGGGGCGGGTCGTCGCCGATCCGGAGGGGGTCGAGGCTGAGCCGGGTGCGTCGGCGGAAGGCCTGGGACTGCTCGACGTGCGGACGGACTTCGCGGCGCGGAAGACGCTGCGGTTGCCGGAGGGGACGGCGCTGGGGGCGCCGGCGTCCGGTTACGAGATCCATCACGGGCGGATCACCGTGGGCGACGGGGCCGAGGAGTTCCTGGGCGGGGCGCGGGCGGGCCAGGTGTACGGCACGATGTGGCACGGAAGCCTGGAGGGTGACGCGTTCCGGGAGGCGTTCCTCGCGAAGACGCTGGGGTGCGCGCCGTCGGGGGTCCGGTTCTCCGCCGCGCGGGAGGGGCGGATCGAAGGGCTGGCCGATCTGGCGGAGAAGTACCTCGACGTCGACGCGCTGGCCGCATTGGCGCGGGACGGGGCGCCGGGCGGGCTGCCGCTGCTGCCGCCCGGAGGTGTGCGGTGAGGCTGCTCCTGCTGGGCGGGACCGCCGAGGCCCGGGAACTGGCCGCGCTGCTGGTGGACGCCGGGGTGGAGGTGACGACCTCGCTGGCGGGACGGGTGGCCCGGCCCCGGCTGCCGGTGGGTCAGGTGCGGATCGGCGGTTTCGGTGGCGTGCCCGGGCTGCGGGCGGCGCTGGCCGACTACGACGTGGTGGTCGACGCGACGCATCCGTTCGCCCGCGGCATGAGCGCCAACGCCGTCGCCGCCTGCGGGAGTTCGGGCATGCCGCTGCTGCGGCTGGAGCGGCCGGGCTGGGATCCGGATCCGGCGTGGACCTACGCCTCTTCGCACGAGGAGGCCGCCGGGCACGCCGCCGGGCTGGGCAGGCGGCCGTTCGTGACGGTGGGGCGGCAGGAACTGGCCCGTTTCGTGCCCGCGTTGGGGGCACGTGCCGTGCTGGCGCGGGTGGTCGACGTGCCGGACCTCCCGGTGCCGCCCGCCTGGCGGCTGTTGACCAGCCGGGGGCCCTATCTGCTGGACGGGGAGCTGGAGGTGTTCCGGGCGCACGGCGCAGACGTGCTGGTGACCAAGGACTCCGGTGGGACGTACACCTGGCCGAAGATGGAGGCGGCGCGGCTGCTCGGCGTTCCGGTGGTGGTGGTCCGGCGGCCCGGGGCGACGGACGGCGTGCCGGTGGTGCACGACGTGACCGAGGCGTTCGCCTGGGTGCGGAGGGCGGCGGGCTGAGGGCGGCGGGCTGACGGGCCCCTGCCGTCACGGGGTCCGCGGCTTCACGGGGTCCACGCCGTCACGAGGTCCGCGGCTTCACCGGGCCTCGCCTTCATGGCGTCGGCGCCTTCACGGCGTCGGCGTCTTCACGGCGTCGGCGTCTTCACGGCGTCGGCGTCTTCACGGCGTCGGCGCGGGCGGCACGGCGTAGCCGGGGACGGAGGGCCATCGCACGGTCAGCACCACCGACTCCTCCTCGGCGACCCAGGAGTGGTCGACGCCCTCGCCCCAGACGACGTAGTCGCCCTGCCGCTCCAGCACGACGCTGCGGCCGGGGAACTCCACCCGGAAGCGTCCGCTGACCAGGACCTGCAGCGCGGTGCGCTTCTCGCCGCGCACCCACTGGGCCCGGGTGTCGCCCCGCGGGTGGACGCCCCACTTGATCTCCACGGCCTCGCTGTGCCGCGGGTCGCCCGCGTCCTTGAAGTGCCCGAGCAGCCAGCCCCGGTCCAGGGCCGCGTCCTGCCCGGCGTTGCCCACGTACACGTCGTCCATGGCTGCGGACACTAACAGCCCCGCTCCCCCGGCCTGCCGCGCA
>NZ_JACADT010000400.1:0-4885 GCF_013421635.1 Streptomyces sp. UH6
CTGGCGGAACCCGCCTGAGCCGCCTGAGAGGGAGAGGCACGGACATGCCGAAGGGCCCCGGGCGTCACGCGCCCGGGGCCCTTCGCGAGGGAGCACCGGCCGATCAGAACCGGTCGCCCTTCGGCTTGCCCCGCTGGTCGGGGGTGCCGTGCGGCGGCGGGTTGTACGGCTGGGCCGACGTCCTCGGCGACACCGGGGACCCACCCGCCGCGCGACCCTGTTCCGGGCGGAGCCCCGACGGATCGCCCGCGGTCGGCTCGGCGCCGTTGCGCAGCTGCTCCAGGCGGGCGGAGAGGACCTGGGTGGCCGGCGCCCGGCGCCCGTGGTCCTTCTCGTGCTCGAGGAGCGTCTCCACCTGGTCGGAGGTCAGCGAGCGGACCCGGCTCTCCAGCGAACCGAGCGGCAACTGGTCGTAGTCGGGGAGCGGCAGGTCGTCGCGGCGGGGATGGGACATGGTCACTCACTTCCTGCGAGATGCGTCGGATCGTACGGCGGGTCGCCGGCCCACCGGTCAGCGGTGGCCACCGCCCCCGCTGCCGAAGCCTCCGCTGCTGCCCTCGTTCCAGCGCGGGCGCGGCGGCTCCTCCTCGGCCGGCAGGGTTCCCTGGGGGTCGAGCTGGTACGGCGTGAGCCGGTCGTGGTCCTGCTTCGGCACGTCGTCGGTGTCCCGGGTCGTCCGGTCCTCACGCACCGGACCGCCCGGCGGCATCTTGGGCTGCTCCTGCGGCGTCGGCCTGCGCGGCTCCCGCTGACGCACCCGCCAGCCGAAGAACACCGCGCCGATCAGCGCGGCCGCCACGATCGCACCGAGGATGAACGGAGCGAGCCCGCCGATCTGTCCTTCTTCCAGGGCGAAATCCACCCATTCATAGCTCATGGTATGCATCTACCCCTAACCGGTTGATATGAACCGATGATCAGTTCCCGCCCTGCCGGTCCCCGTCCTGCTGCCGCCCCGCCTTCCGCTCCCCGGCCCGGTCGCCCTCACGGGCGGTACGGGTCTGCGAGCGGTTGGCCTTGCGGATCGCGTCCAGCAGTTCCGGTTTGGACATCCGCGACCGGCCGCCGACGTCCAGCCTCCGGGCCAGCTCGTACAGGTGCTGCCGGGAGGCGTCCTCGTCCACGCCCTCCCCGCTGCGGCCGCCCTGCTGCCGGGGCCGGGCCGACCGGGGGTCGGACGGCCCCTTGCGGCCGCCCTCCTTGCGCTCCCAGTGGTCGCCGACCTTCTCGTGCGTGTGCTTCAGCGCCCCGTACGCCACCCGGTGGGCGCGCTCGCCCTCGCCGTACTGGTCGACGGCCGAGTCGTGCGCCTTGATCCAGGTACGGCGTGCCTCCTCGGAGGAGCGCTCCAGGGTGGACGGCAGTTCCTCACGGCCGGGCAATCGGATCACCCCTTTCCGTCCGTCGGCCTCGGAACGCCGGGTGCCCGGGAGCAGGCGTTTGACACCGCCGGACGGGGCAACTCGGCCCCCGTGACGAGCGCATCCCAGGATGAGCTGTACCGGTTCCTGGAGGACCGGTTCGCCTGCGCGCAGGCCTGCACCGAATGTGCGAGGGCCTGCGCCCTGCGCGCCGGATTCATGGACCCCGACGGCACCGAGGCGCAGGACCGCGCCCGGCGCAAGGGCATCATGTGCGCCGAGGTGTGCGACGCGACCTGCCGGGTGCTGTCCGAACAGACCGGACTGGACGAAGCCGGGCTGCGGATGCAGGTGGAATGGTGCCGCACCGTGTGCCTGGAGTGCGCGGAGGTCTTCGACGCCTGCCCCGGAGCGGAGGAGGCGGCCACATCGTGCCGCCGCTGCGCCGAGGCCTGCACCGAATTCCTCGCGACGCTCGCCGCGTAGCGCAGCCCCCGTCCCCACGCACCCCCCGAGGAGGCACGACCATGGCCGGTCCGAACCCGATCGAACTGCAGAAGGCGCTCAGCGGCATGGACTACCCCACGGACAAGAAGTCCCTGGTGGAACGCGCCCGCAGCAACCACGCCGACGGCAAGCTCGTCGAGAAGCTCGAGAGCCTCCGCCAGGACAGCTTCGACGGACCCAACGAGGTGCAGAAGGCGGTGTTCAAGGGCTGACCCACACGCACGGTTCGCGGGCCGGTCCGCCGGCCCCACCTCGCCGGTGCGGCTCCCTCCCCACGACGGAACCGCACCGGCAGACGTCTTGACCTGCGCCGCGGGGCGGACGCAGGATCGGCGCCATGAGACCGACCGCCGCCGGCAACGGCAACGCCAGTACCGTCGACGCCGTGCTGCGCCGCAGCGCGCGCCGCACCCCCGGCCGGGTCGCGGTCGACTACGCGGACCGGTCGTGGACCTACGCCGAACTCGACGGCGCCGTCTCACGCGCCGCCGGCGTGCTGCGCTCCGAGGGCCTGGAACCCGGCGACCGGGTGGCCTCCTACGGCCACAACTCCGACGCCTACCTGATCGGTTACCTCGCCTGCGCCCGGGCCGGCCTGGTCCACGTGCCGGTCAACCACAACCTCACCGGCGACGACCTGACGTACCTGATCGGCCAGTCCGGCAGCACGCTGGTGCTCGCCGACCCCGCCGTCGCCGACCGCCTCCCGCAGGGCGTGCGCACCCTCGCCCTGCGCGACGCCGAGGACTCCCTGCTCGCCCGCCTCGCCGCCGCCGTCCCCTTCGACGGCCCGGGGCCGGACGCCGAGGACCTGGCGCAGCTGCTCTACACCTCGGGCACCACCGCGCTCCCCAAGGGCGCCATGATGACCCACCGGGCCCTCGTCCACGAGTACGTGAGCGCCGTCACCGCGCTCGGCCTGAGCGCCGACGACCGGCCGGTGCACGCGCTGCCGCTCTACCACTCGGCGCAGATGCACGTCTTCCTGCTGCCCTACCTCGCGGTGGGCGCGCGGAACACCATCCTCGACGCCCCCGACGGCGACCGCCTCCTCGACCTCGTCGAAGCCGGCCGCGCCGACAGCGTGTTCGCGCCGCCCACCGTGTGGATCGCCCTCGCCAACCGCCCCGACTTCGCGACCCGCGACCTGAGTTCGCTGCGCAAGGCCTTCTACGGCGCCTCCATCATGCCCGTGCCCGTGCTGGACAGGCTGCGCGAGCACCTGCCGGGACTGGCGTTCCACAACTGCTTCGGCCAGAGCGAGATCGGCCCGCTCGCCATGGTGCTCGGACCCGACGAGCACGAGGGCCGGATGGACTCCTGCGGCCGCCCGGTCCTCTTCGTCGAGGCCCGGGTCGTGGACGAGAACGGGAAGGACGTCCCCGACGGCACCCCCGGCGAGATCGTCTACCGCTCCCCGCAGCTGTGCGAGGGCTACTGGGAGAAGCCCGAGGAGACCCAGGAGGCCTTCCGCGACGGCTGGTTCCACTCCGGCGACCTCGCCGTCCGCGACGCCGACGGCTACCACACCATCGTCGACCGGGTGAAGGACGTGATCAACTCCGGTGGTGTGCTCGTCGCGTCGCGCCAGGTCGAGGACGCGCTCTACACCCACCCCGAGGTCGCCGAGACCGCCGTGGTCGGCCTGCCCGACGAACGCTGGATCGAGGCGGTCACCGCGTTCGTGGTGCGGCGGGGAGAGGTCACCGAGGAGGAACTCGTCGCCCACGCCAAGGAACGGCTGGCCTCCTTCAAGGCCCCCAAGCGCGTCGTCTTCGTCGACGGGCTGCCGCGCAACGCCAGCGGGAAGATCCTCAAGCGCGAACTGCGCGACCGGTTCGGCGCCACCGCCGGGGCGTGAAGCGCCGCCCCGTACCGGCCCCCCGTGCCACGGGTGCCACGGCACCCGTGGCACGAGAGGGTGCGGTCCGGGGCCTGTCGGACGGCCCGACCGATCGGTAGGCTGGCCGCCGACCGTCAACGGGAGGAGCACGTCCGTGGCCGAGAGCACCACCCAGCAGCAGCGGCGCACCGGCTGGGAAAAGCCGGACCACCTGGACCTCAGCGGGGCCGAGTGGCGCTCCGGCAGCCGCGGCCGTGGCGACGTCCAGATCGCCTTCGTCGAGGGATTCGTCGCGATGCGCAACAGCCGCCGCCCGGAAAGCCCGTCCCTGATCTTCACCCCGGACGAGTGGGGCGCCTTCGTGTCCGACGCCCGCAAGGGCGAGTTCGACCTCACCTGAACCGTCTCACCCGAGCCTCACCCGAGCCACCTCGCCCGAGCGACCTCACCTGAGCCGGCCGCGCACCGGGGCGACGCCCCGACGGGGCCGCGCGAGGGTTTCCTCCCCGATTTGCGGACACTCGGCCACCGCTTCCCGCACCGGCCCGCCCTCTGGGCGAGGCTGGGCGGGGACAAGCGGAATGTCGAACTCCGGAGGTGAGGAACCCCATGACCCTGCCGGTCATCGCGGCGGTCGACGGATCGGAAGACAGCCTGCGCTCCCTGGACTGGGCGGTGCGGACCGCGCTGATGCGGGGCGCGCCGGTGCGCGTGGTGCACGTGCGCCAGTACCCGGCGTGGGCGCCTCCCGAGTTCGTCGCGGCCGACACCGCCGACGACCCCGTGCTCGACCAGGTGCGCGCCCGCATCGAGGCGGGCGGGGGCGGTGCCCGGCCGGACGTCGAGTACCTGAGCCGGGTCGGCGCGCCCGGCACCGTGCTGGTCGAGCTCAGCACCGAGGGCTCCCTCCTGGTGGTCGGCTCCCGCGGCCGCGGCGGCTTCGCCAGCCTGCTGCTCGGATCCACCGGCATCGCCGTCGCCCGCGACTCCCACTGCCCCGTGGTGGTCGTCCCCCGAAGCGCCCGCCAGGTCCCCGACGACCTCTCCGGCGCCTCCACCGGCCCCCGCGTCGTCGTCGGCCTGGGCGTCGACCACGCCGGCGACGCCGCCCTGGAGTACGCCTTCGCCGAGGCCGAGCTGCGCGTACTCGATGCCAGGCTGATCCTGGCCTGGA
>NZ_JACADT010000401.1:0-4862 GCF_013421635.1 Streptomyces sp. UH6
CCTCGACCGTCCAGGTGTGCGCGGGGTCAGCGGCGCCGCGGACGATGGTGGTCAGGGTGACACCGGGCTGGAGCGTCTCGGTGGTCCGGGTCTCCGCGAGGCCCCGAGGGCCGAGCGGCAGCCCGGGAGGGGGCCCGTCGGGGGACGCGGCCACCGGCTGTGCCGTGAGCGTGGCCGCCAGCAGCATCGTGCCCGCCCACACCGTCAGTCTCCTGATCGCCATGGGAGGGACTCAACCACCCGGCCCCTGCGGGCGGTAGTGCTCGCACCCGACGTTCACCCAGGCTTCGCCGGCCAGGAACCGCAGAGGTTCCCGGAACACCGCGTGGGCGCCGTCGAGGCCGACGAGGCGGGAGGACCTGTCCGACGGCCAGGCACCGTTGAGGGCCGGGAGTGGATCCCGGCAGCGCCGGCCGCACCGTGCCAGCTGCGATCCCATGCCGGTCCGGAGCGCTCATGTGCTCCGAGACTCGACGAGGAGACGACATGGCTGAGCCGAGTTGGCAGCTCATGCAAGGAGGCCGCCTGGTCGGGACGCCGGTCGAGGAAGCGATCTCTGCGCGGGGACTCGTTCTCGTGCCGGTTGACGGCGCGGCACCGGTCCACGGCGGGGCGGGTCTTCCTCACGTTCGTCGAGCCTGGCCGGCGTCTTGGGTTCACGTGCAGCATCGGACAGCGGATGCAGGCTTCTCCGCACGCGCGCTCGTGAGTTGGTCCAGTCAGGAGCGCCCGTGTCCGCGGTTGAGTTCGTGGTGGCCGCGGAAGTCGAAGAAGCGCAGGCCGTCGATCACCGCTCCCGACAGGATGTCCGGCAGGGTCCATGGGTGGGTGGTGTAGTCGTCGGTTGCCACGCCTCCGTTCTCGAGCAGCAGCGCGACCAGGTGGTGCACCTCCGCGGTGCCGTCGATCCGCCCGGAGATGTCGATCTGCACCGCCCAGGTGGGGTGATGTCCGACGGCCGCTTCGAGGATCGCCACATCCTGGGGATCCCAGTCGGAGAAGAGGCAGCCGGACTGCTCATCGTCGATGTCGATGGAGAGGTTGCCGTCCAAGGTCCACGGATTGCACTGCTCGGGCAGATGCCGATCGAGCGAGGCGACGGTCTCAGCTCGCTCACCCGCGGGAAACACGAAAACGGTGCGCATGGGTGGGAGGGTAGGCACTTCGGCTTCGTGGCGACCGTGGATTTCAGCGATGGTGCCGGTCCGTCGATGTAGTGGTGTGCGAGGGGCGATGTCGGCGAAGGCCGGCATGCGCCGTGCCTGGCAGTGCGAAACCCGTGACCCGGGAGCTGAAGGTTCCGTACCGTGTCGGTCATGCCGATGCCCGTCCTGTACTGCCGTGATGCGTTGAACCCGCGGCGCGTGGACCAACATTTCGTGCTGGAGGCCCGGGAGGTCCGCGCCTGTGGCGGGACAGTGGGGCTGATCGACCACGACGCCCTGTTGCGCGGCGAAGCGCAGCAGGCGGTTGCGCAGGTTCCGGCTGGGCTGGGAAGCGTCTGGTACCGAGGCTGGATGCTGCCCGGCGATCGATACGCCGCGTTGGCTGAGGCCCTTGGCGGACGTGGCACCGAGTTGCTCGTGACACCCCGGCAGTACCGCACCGCTCACGAACTGCCAGGTTGGTATGCGACGTTCGTCGACGTCTCGCCCGCGAGCGTGTGGCGTCCCACGAAGCCCGGTGAGGTGCTGACCGCCGACGACCTGGCTGCTCTCGCCGAGCCCCTGCCGCCAGGCCCGGGAATCGTGAAGGACTACGTCAAATCGCGCAAGCACGAGTGGGAGCAGGCGTGTTTCATTCCCGATCTCGCCGACGCCGTGGAACTGACGCGGGTCGCGCGGCGCTTCGTGGAGTTGCAGGAGGAGTTCCTGGCCGGCGGGATCGTTCTCCGCGCCTTCGAGACGTTCTCGCGGCTTGAGTCCGCCGCGGCTGAAGTGCGCGTCTGGTGGCTCGACGGTGAACCCAGGCTGCTGACGCCCCATCCGGACAGCCCGTTCGGGCGCGGGCTGGTGCCCGACCTTGATCATGTCGGACCTGCGGTGCGGCGCCTGGGATGCCGGTTCGTCACGACCGACATGGCCCTGCGTTCGGACGGGGTGTGGCGGGTCGTCGAAGTCGGGGACGGCCAAGTCAGTGATCTGCACCAGTCGATCGGCCGAGGCGAACTGGCCGCACTGCTGGTCGGGGCGGACGTGTACGGGCGGTTGTCCGGCGAGGAGGGGCAGCACCGCCTTCGGTGACCGCAGGCGACGAGCGTCGGCGCCTGCGGACGCACCGGTGGCCGTCCTGCCCGGCCGATCAGGCGGAAACGGCCTCCCGTGCCACTCCGCCCGCCAGTTCGCGCAGTTTCTCCCGGGTCTCCGCGTCGGTCGAGTACACGACGGTGCCGACCATGCCGCGGGTCAGCAGGACCTTGTAGGTGTTGCGGATCAGACGGTCCACGTCGGCGTCGGAGGTCGCCTTCCTGAAGACCGGGTCCTTGGAGGCGGTGCGGTCGGTGATCCAGCGGTCGCCGCGCCAGAGCAGGTCGGGACCGATGACGACGCCGGACCAGTCGTACTCGAAGCCCTGGGCGGTGTAGACGCAGCCGACCTGGCCGAAGCCCGCCGGGTCGGTGGCCCACAGCGCGGCCGGGGGCGCGCCGGAGACCGAGCGGTCGCCGCGCAGGTTCCAGGGGCGGGCCCAGTCCCCGATCACCACGTCGGCGGGCAGCGGGTCGCCCGGCCTGGGCTCCGGGGACCAGCGCCAGCAGTAGCCGGCGGACATGCGGGCCCCGTATCCCTGGGCCCGTCGGGCCTCCAGGAACTCCTCCATCTCCTGCGGGCTGTCGGCGACCAGCAGCCGCATCCGGCCGTCCGGCTCCCAGACGACCGGACCGCCCGGCTCCAGGCCGAGAAGCCGGACCACCCACCGCAGGTAGGCATCACTGCCGCCACACCGGAACTGGCTGTCCAACGGGACGACGTGGCACGGGATGTCCCGCTTCGCCGCCGCCTCCTTGATCTCGGCGACGGTGCCCATCTCTCCGGGCCGCACGACCTGGTGCTCGTCGAGGAAGAAGACGGGCACGTGGGCGACGTCGATGAGTTCGTCGATCTGCGCCCGGCCGGTGCGCTGCGCGGCGCGGGTGTAGCGGTTGGCCGAGGTCTCCCGGATGCGGTGGGCCTCGTCGCAGACCAGGGCGGCCAGACTGTTCTTCTCGGCCGTCATGAAGCTGTTGAAGTACTTGAAGAGGTCCTGGACCTCACGCTTGCGCGCTCCGGCGACCTTGCGCATCGTCTTCGTGAAGGACTGCGAACCGGTGGCGTGCAGCGCGGGGACGCCGCGTCGGTAGAGCTCGCCGAGGAGCTGGAGGGCGATCACGCTCTTGCCTGTGCCGGGGCCGCCGGTGACCACGACGACTTCCTTGCGGTCGGCGTGCTTGGCCTTCTCCACGGCGTTGAGCACCATGCGGTAGGCGACCTGCTGCTCGTCGAGGAGCACGAACTCCTTGCGCTCGCGCACCTCCGCGGCGGCCACGGACATCAGCTGCTTCGACGGCACGGTGGCGCCCGCGCAGAGTTCGTCCGCCGCCCGGGCGCCGGGGTGCCGGTCGCTCAGCCGCGCCCGGAGGTGGTCGAGGAACGCTCCGCGGCGTTCGGCGGTGAAGAGCAGTCCGTGACCGTCGCGCTCGATCTCACGGAGACCGGTCACACCGAACTCGGTGGCGTTGTGCAGGTACGCCACGCCGCTGATCCGGTCCGCGTGCTCGGCCACCGCGCCGTTGAAGTTGACGAGGTACTGGCAGTAGCGCCGCACCTGCTCGACGGGGTTGAGGACGGGATGGGCGTAGGCGTCGACACGACACAGGGTCGGGTCGTCCTCGACCGGGAACGCCTGGCTCCACTGCTTCAGTTCGACGACGACGTACGACGGCTCACCGGTGGCCGGGTGCACACCGGCGAGCACCGCGTCGGCGCGCTTGCTGTTCAGCGGCAGCGCGTACTCGAGCATGACCTCCACCTCGCCCAGGCCCGCTTCGTTGAGCGCGGCGGCCAGGACGGGGATGCTGCGCTCCCAGGAGCGTGCCTCCGAGGCGGAGGGGCGGTGGCCGTGGGCGTGGGCGAACTGGTCGGTGAGGTGCAGGAACAGCGAGCCGTCGAGTGCCATGGCGGCGACGGTCTTCGCGGAGGCGCGGAACAGCAAGGACTTCCCCCGGGCAGCACGAAATGACTCGTGCGGGTGGGGGCATGTCCTTCGAGACTCCGCCGGAGCGGAGCGGAAGCCCGTCGGGCCGCGTTGACGATGCGTCGAGAGTACCCGGCGGCGCCGACAGCCTCACGGGACCCTCCGGCCCCTCCGGACGCGACGCCGTCGCGCCAGGCACCCGGGCCGCCGCCGAACGGCGGTCATGCCGACCGAAGTTCACTCAGGGCGGCAACGGCCCAAAGTTCACCGGGGCTCCGGCGTCACGCCCTGCGGCGGTCGCCAGTCGGCGATGCCGTCGAAACCGCGGAGGAAGAAGGCCGGGCCGGTGCGGGAGACGGCGCTGATCGCGGCGTTGCGCAGGGCGGCGGCCGGACGGTTGGTGAGCATGGCGAGCCGAGCCGTACGGACCGCCTTGGCGACCAGTGCGGCGGTGCGGGGCAGCCGGGCGGCGGTGTAGGCGGGCAGGTCGTCGGCGTGGTGGGCGAGGACGACGGCGTCCTCGATCGCCTGGTTGCCGCCCTGCCCCAGGTTCGGCGGCATGGCGTGCGCCGCGTCGCCGACCAGGGCGACCCGGCCCCGGTGGTACGCGGGCAGCGCCGGGTGGACGTGGTGGACGTCGTGGCGCAGGACGTCCTCGGGGCGGACGGCGGCGAGGACGGACGGAACCGGTT
>NZ_JACADT010000402.1:0-4861 GCF_013421635.1 Streptomyces sp. UH6
CGCACCCGGAGGCGGCCCTCACCGTCCACCAGCGCGCCCGCGATCTTGGTGCCGCCGATGTCGAGCGCGGCCACCAGGCCGGCCGGCGAGAGCGCTGTACCCGTCGACGTCATGTCCCCCCTGCTTTCCTGCCGTTTCCCTGCCTGACAACGATGTCCAGACTCTATGCTCGTCGCCGCACGCCGCGCATCCGCCCTCTCAGGACAGGACCCAGCACATCGTGACCCTGACCGAAGGCCGTCCGCCCGCCTCCCGTTACGGCAGCCGTCCCACCATGAAGGACGTGGCGAGCCGTGCGGGAGTGGGTCTGAAGACGGTCTCCAGGGTGGTGAACGGGGAGCCCGGGGTCACCTCGGAGACCCGTCGGCGGGTGCAGGAGGCGATCGACGCCCTGGGGTTCCGGCGCAACGACAGCGCGCGGGTGCTCCGCAAGGGCCGCACCGCCACCGTGGGGCTGATCCTCGAGGACCTGGCCGACCCGTTCTACGGCCCGCTCTCCCGCGCCGTGGAGGAGGTGGCGCGGGCGCACGACACCCTGCTGATCAACGGCTCCAGCGCCCACGACCCCTACCGTGAGCAGGAGTTGGCGCTGGCCCTGTGCGCACGCCGGGTGGACGGCCTGCTGGTGGTTCCGGCGGGTCCGGACCACCGCTACCTGGAGCCGGAGATGCACGCCGGGATCGCCACGGTGTTCGTGGACCGGCCGGCCCGCGGCATCGAGGCCGACACGGTGGTCTCCGACAACCACGGCGGGGCGCGGTCGGGGGTGGCGCACCTGATCGCCCACGGGCACCGCCGGATCGGCTACATCGGGGACCTTCCGCGCATCCACACCGCCGCGGAGCGGCTCCGCGGCTACCGCACGGCGATGACGGAGGCCGGTCTGCCGGTGCGGCCCGACTGGGTGTCGCTCGGGAGCACGGCACCGGAGCGGGTCCGGCGGGCGGCGGAGGAGATGCTGACCGGGCCCGCCCCGGTGACGGCGCTGCTGACCGGGAACAACCGGGTGACGGTGACGGTGGTCCGGGTCCTCGCCGAACGGGACCCGCACCGCCCGGTGGCGCTGGTGGGCTTCGACGACTTCGAACTGGCCGACCTGCTGCGGCCCGCGGTCACCGTGGTGGCGCAGGACGCCGCGGGGCTCGGCCGGACGGCCGCGCGGCGGCTGTTCGACCGGCTGGGCCAGGCGGACCTGCCCCCTTCGCTGGTGGAGCTGCCCACCCGGCTCATGGTGCGGGGTTCCGGGGAGCTGCCGCCGGCCGACTGAGCCCCGCCGGTCAGCGGGCCGCTCCCGGCCGGGCGTACTCCTCGAGCCTCCGGCGGGTCAGCCCGGTCCGTCCCGTCACCTCGGCCGGGTCGAAGGCTCCGCAGTCGAGGCCCCGGAGCAGGAAGGCGGCCAGCGCGCGGGCGGTGGCGGGCTCGTCGAGCACGTCCCCGGACGTGCGGGCGGCATAACGGGCGAGTCGGTCCGCGGCCCGGTCGAACCCTTCGAGGTGGAAGGCGAACACGGCGGCGTAGCGGGTGGGCAGATGGCCGGGGTGCATGTCCCACCCCTGGTGGTAGGCGCGGGCCAGGGCACGGAGGGTGAGCCGGTGGTGCAGCCGCCACGCCTCGTGCACCTGCGCGGTGCCGCCCACCGGGAGCACGTTGGTGGAGCCGTCGCTGACCCGGACGCCGGTGCCGGCCGCGGCCACCTGCATCACCGCCTTGGCGTGGTCGGCGACCGGATGGTCGCTCGCCTGGTGGGCGGCGGAGACTCCGAGGGCGGCGCTGTAGTCGAAGGTTCCGTAGTGCAGGCCCGTGGCGCGGCCCTCGGCGGCGTGGATCATCCTGGCCACGGTGGCGGTGCCGTCCGCGGCGACGATCGCCTGGCTGGTCTCCACCTGGATCTCGAAGCCGAGCCGTCCGGGCTCCAGACCGAGCGCCTTCTCGCACTCCTCCAGGAGGCGGACCATGGCGGTCACCTGGTCGGCGGAGGTCACCTTGGGCAGGGTGAGCAGCAGGCCGCCGGGAAGCGGGCCGTGCTCGAGCAGCGTGGTGAGGAAGATGTCCAGGGTGCGCACGCCCCGGCGGCGGACGGGGGACTCCAGGCACTGCATCCGGATGCCGGCGTACGGCGGCGCGCAGTCGTTCCCCAGCGCCTCGGCGAGCAGGTGTGCGGCGCGTGCGGCGTGCTCGTCCTCCTCCGCGTCGGCGCGCGGTCCGTAGCCGTCCTCGAAGTCGATCCGGAGGTCCTCGACGGGTTCGCGTTCCAGCTTGGCGCGGACTCGGGTGTACACCGGCTCGGCGAGGTCCTCGGGCAGGCCGAGCACGGCGGCGAAGGCGGCGGCGTCGGGGGCGTGCCGGTCGAGCGCGGCGAGGGCGCGGTCGCCCCAGTCCCGGGGAGTGCCGGCGGTGAACTCGTCGGCGGGCACGTAGACGGTGTGGACGGGCTGACGGGTGCCCGGGTCTCCGGGGTAGCGGCGGGCCAGATCGGCGTCGGCGGTGGCGAGCAGCGCGTCCAGCCGGTCGTGGACCGCGCCGGGCAGGGATGTCGGCACGGCCTTGCTCATGCGGGGCGCCCCTTTCGACACGTCAACAGATTGTTGAACTGCGCGGGAGGTTACGGGTGCGTCCGCGGGCGGGTCAACAGCGTCCGGTGGGCGGTGTCCGGCCGCACACGCCGAGGGGCCCGCGGCCGGTGAACCGGTCGCGGGCCCCTCGGGCGCCGTGCGGTGATCAGGCCTTGCGGGCCTTGATCTCCTCGGTGAGCTGCGGGACGACCTGGAACAGGTCGCCGACGACGCCGTAGTCGGCGAGCTCGAAGATCGGGGCCTCGGCGTCCTTGTTGACGGCCACGATGGTCTTCGAGGTCTGCATGCCGGCGCGGTGCTGGATGGCGCCGGAGATGCCGTTGGCGATGTACAGCTGCGGGGACACCGACTTGCCGGTCTGGCCGACCTGGTTGGTGTGCGGGTACCAGCCGGCGTCGACGGCGGCACGCGAGGCGCCCACCGCGGCGCCGAGCTCGTCGGCGAGCGCCTCGATGATGCCGAAGTTCTCGGCGCCGTTCACGCCGCGGCCGCCGGAGACCACGATGGCGGCCTCGGTCAGCTCCGGGCGGCCGGTCGACTGACGCGGGGTGCGGGAGACGACCTTGGTGCCGGTGGCCAGGGCGGAGAAGGTCACCGCGAGCTCCTCGACCGCGCCGGCGGCCGGGGCGGCCTCGACCGGGGCCGAGTTCGGCTTCACGGTGATGACCGGGGTGCCCTTGGACACGACGGACTTGGTGGTGAAGGAGGCGGCGAACACCGACTGGGTCGCGACCGGGCCGTCGGCGCCGGCCTCGACGTCGATGGCGTCGGTGATGATGCCGGAACCGATGCGCAGCGCCAGGCGGGCCGCGATCTCCTTGGTGTCGGCGGAGGTCGGCAGCAGCACGGCGGCCGGGGACACCTGCTCGTAGGCGGCCTGGAGGGCGTCCACCTTCGGGACGACCAGGTAGTCGGCGAGCTCGGCGGCCTCGTTGGTGAGGACCTTCACCGCGCCGTGCTCGGCGAGGGTGGCGGCGGTGGCGGCCGCGCCGGCGCCGAGGGCGACGGCGACCGGCTCGCCGATGCGGCGGGCCAGCGTCAGGACCTCGAGGGTGGGCTTGCGGACGGCGCCGTCGACGTGGTCGACGTAGACGAGAACTTCAGCCATGGGAATGCTCTCCTGCGGATTGCGAAGTCTGAGGGGCGGTCAGCTGGGGCGGGATCAGATGAACTTCTGGCCCGCGAGGAACTCGGCGAGCTGCTTGCCGCCCTCGCCCTCGTCCTTGACGATCGTGCCGGCGGTGCGGGCCGGACGCGCGTCGGCGGACTCGACCTTGGTGAAGGCGCCCTCCAGGCCGACCTCCTCGGCCTCGATGTCGAGGTCGGACAGGTCCCAGGACTCGACCGGCTTCTTCTTCGCGGCCATGATGCCCTTGAAGGACGGGTAACGCGCCTCGCCCGACTGGTCGGTGACGGACACGACGGCCGGCAGGGAGGCCTCGAGCTGCTCGGACGCGGCGTCGCCGTCGCGGCGGCCGGTGACCTTGCCGTCCTCGACCGCGATCTCGGAGAGCAGGGTGACCTGCGGGACGCCCAGGCGCTCGGCGACCAGCGCGGGCACGATGCCCATGGTGCCGTCGGTGGAGGCCATACCGGAGATCACGATGTCGTAGCCGGCCTTCTCGATCGCCTTGGCCAGCACCAGCGAGGTGCCGATGGCGTCGGTGCCGTGCAGGTCGTCGTCCTCGACGTGGACGGCCTTGTCCGCGCCCATGGACAGCGCCTTGCGCAGCGCGTCCTTGGCGTCCTCGGGGCCAACCGTGAGCACGGTGACCTCGGCGTCGTCGGCGTTCTCGGCGATCTGCAGCGCCTGCTCGACGGCGTACTCGTCCAGCTCCGACAGCAGACCGTCGACATCGTCGCGGTCGACGGTCAGGTCGTCTGCGAAGTGCCGGTCGCCGGTGGCGTCAGGCACGTACTTCACGGTGACAACGATCCTCAAGCTCACGCCGGCTCTCCTACTGCATCGTCATGTCGGGCTGCTTCCTGTCAGGCAGCATATGCGCCCGAAGCCGCCACTTCCGTCCGGGGAGTGTCCGCTCCCCGACGAATAAATTACTCACCAGTAGTACACCCGGTCACACCCGCCTAAGCAAGCGCTTTGCAGTGTGACCTTAGTAACCCTACGTGACGACCGGTAGGTCAGTCCCGCAGGGCGCCGTACCGGCCCTGGTGGTAGAGGAGCGGCCGCCCCGGGCCGGCCGGATCGCCGCCCGTCACCTCGGCCACGACGATCCGGTGGTCCCCGGCCGGGACGCGCGCCACCGGGCGGCAGACCAGCCAGGCGA
>NZ_JACADT010000403.1:0-4859 GCF_013421635.1 Streptomyces sp. UH6
GTGTCACGCCCCGCGCGGAGACCGCCGCGGTCTTCGACGACGAGGAGGGCGGCAACGCCGACGCCGACGACCCGGCGATCTGGCGGAACGCGGCCGACCCCGACCGCAGCCTGGTGATCGCCGCGGTGAAGGAGGGCGGACTGCGCGTCTACGACCTCGACGCCCGGCAGGTGCAGGCCGTCGCCGCTCCCGCGGCCCCAAGTCCCGGGGACGCTCCGGGCCGGTTCAACAACGTGGACCTGCTGCACGGTCTGCGGCTGGCCGGGGGCCGGGCGGACGTCGCCGTGACCACCGACCGCGGCACCGACCGGCTGCGCTTCTACCGGATCGACGGCGGCGGGAGCGCCGGCGCCCTGCTGACCGACGTCACCGACGCGCGGGCTCCGCGGATCTTCACCGCCTCGCAGGAGGAGGTGAACGAGGAACGCACCGCCTACGGTCTGGCCACGTACACCGACCGCCGCACCGGCCGTTCCTACGCCGTGGTCAGCCGGGCGGGGACCACGGAGGTGGCGCTGCTGGAGCTGAGCGCCACGGCGGCCGGCACGGTCACCTACCGCACGGTGCGGACCGTGGCGCTGCCCTCCGCCTTCCGCCTGCCCGGCGGTGGTTCCTGGTCGCCGTGCGGGGAGCCGGGCGAACTGCCCCAGGTCGAGGGCATGGTGGTGGATCCCCAGGCCGGCACGCTGTACGCCGGCCAGGAGGACGTGGGCATCTGGCGGCTCTCCGCGGACCTGCGGGGAACACCGGAACTCCTGGACAAGGTGCGGGAGTTCGGCGTGCCGGCCAGGTACGAGGAGGAGAGCGACGAGTGCGTCCCGGCCGGTGCGGACCCGGGCTTCGGCGGCACCCGCCTCGCGGCCGACGTCGAGGGCCTGACACTGCTGCCCGGCGGCGCGGGCGGCGCGGTCCGGCTGCTCGCGTCCAGTCAGGGCGACGACACCTTCGCCGTGTACGAGCGCGGTCGGCACGTGGGCGGTTTCCGGGTGGTGGCGGCGTCCGAGGAGCTGGACGGCGCGCAGGAGTGCGACGGCGCGGCCGTCCTCGACGCCCCGCTGGGCAGCCGGTATCCGCACGGGCTGCTGGTGGTGCAGGACGGTCACGTCTCCCCCGAGGACACCGACCGGGAGGCGACCGGCTTCAAGTTCGTCGACCTCGCCGACGTCGAGGCGGCCCTGGGCGGGCGGCGTTCCTGAGCACCGACACGCCCGCCGGGGCCCGCGCGGGCGGACGAGCGGAGGAGCGGACGAGCGGACGAGCGGACGAGTCGATGGGCCGATGGGCCGATGTGCCGATGTGCCGACGGGCCGATGACCGGGGGCGGAGCCGGGACTACCGGGACTGCTCGTCCCCGGCCGTCCCCGGCTCCGCCATCTTCCGGTGGAACAGGCCTTTCACCTTGTCCGGCAATGCCTTCTGCACCGTCCCCTGGGCCTTGGTCTGCGCCGAACCCGTGACCAGCTTCCTGCGGCCCTTGGTGACGGCCTCGAACGCCTGGCGGGCCACCTGGGCGGGGTCGTCCTTCTCCATGGCCCCGATCCTGGTGTCCTCCATGCCCGCCCGGCGGAAGAAGTCGGTGTCGGTGGGGCCCGGCATGAACGAGGTCACGGTCACGCCGGTGTCCTTCAGTTCCTCCTGGAGCGCCTGGGCGAAGGACTGCACGAAGGACTTCGACGCGTTGTAGACGGACTGGAAGGAGCCGGGCGACAGGGAGGCGATCGACGAGGTGAGGAGCATCCGCCCTTCGCCCCGTTCCACCATCCGCCGCAGCAGCGGCTTGGCGAGCAGCACCGTGGAGGTGACGTTGAGGTCGATGACCTCGCGGTCGTCGTCCGGGTCGGTGTCCACGAAGGCTCCGCCCCGGCCGACGCCGGCGTTGAGCGCCGCGACGTCCACGGCGAACTCGCCCGCGGCGGCGGCCACCCGGGCGACACCCTCCGGGTCGCGGAGGTCGGCCCGGACCGTGCGCACGTCGGCGCCGGTCTCCCGGAGGCGGCCGGCGGCGTCCTCGACGGCGTCTTCCTCGGCGTTGATCAGCAGGTCGTAGCCGTGCTCGGCGAACTGGCGGGCGAGTTCGAAGCCGATGCCGCGGGAGGCGCCGGTCACCAGGGCGACGGGCCTGCGGCTGCCGGGTTCCCCGGGAGCGGGCGTGGTGTTCGGGGTGTTCATGATGGCGGAGTAACCGCGCCGGGCGTGGTCAATCCCCGTCCGGTCCCGTGTCGTCCGTGTGGACCGGACGCACGGCCAGCAGGGCGATGTCGTCGGTGGCGTCGGCGCCCAGGCGGATCAGGAGTTCGTCGCAGAGGGTGCCCAGCGGCTCGCGGGCCAGGGAGGCCGCCTGGTCCTGGAGCCGCCGCAGGGAGTCGTCGAGGTCCTCGCCCCGTCGCTCGATCAGGCCGTCGGTGTAGAGCAGCAGTGTCGCCCCGTGGGGGATCGGCACCGAGGCCCCCTCGCGGCGCAGGTCGTGGCCGGTGCCGAGCATCAGCCCGGAGCCGCCTTCGAGCAGGCGCGCCCCCCGGTCCGGGTCCACCAGGAGGGGAGGCAGGTGCCCGGCGGAGGAGAAGTGGAACTCCCACTCCCCGGGCGACGGTTCGGCCATCCTCCCGTAGACGCAGGTGGCGGTGGTGGCCGACCGCAGGCTCCGGTCGGCCATGTCCAGGCGGCTCAGCACCTCCTCGGCCGGCTCCTGCCGGTCGAGGGCGATGCCCCGCAGCATGCTGCGCAGCTGGCTCATGGTGATCGCCGCTTCCAGGTCGTGTCCGGCGATGTCACCGATGATCAGAGCGGTGTCCCCGTCGGGAAGGCGGAAGCAGTCGTACCAGTCACCGCCGATCTGGGTGGTGACGGAGGAGGTCGCGTAGCTGGCGTCGATCTCCAGTCCGGGCACCCGCGGCAGCACGGGCAGCAGGTCGCGCTGGAGCCGTTCGGCGACGTACCGGGTTCCGTCGAAGAGGCGCTGGTTCTCGACGGCGAGGGCGACGGAGCGCACCAGGTCGTCGATGAAGGCGAGGTCGTCCTCGACGAAGGGGTGCGCGGGGTCCTCACGGGCGAGGGTGAGGGCGCCGAAGATCTGCCGACGGGCGCGCAACGGGGCGACGACGGCGCTGGTGGCGCCGAACCGCTTGAAGAGCGACCGGTAGCCGGAGTCCAGGCCGCACTCCCCGGGGTGGGGCGGGACGCCCCCGCCGAGCAGCAGGGGACCGGCGCCGCGCAGGGTACGGGCGAGAGGGCCGCGCGCGCTCTCCGAGATGGGCGGCAGGCGGCCCTCCAGCCCGCCGGGCGCGATCCTGCCGGGGTCACGGTGCATGACGCCCACGCGTTCCACCGAGTCGCCGTCGAGGAGGTCGATGACGCACCAGTCGGCCAGGCGCCTGACCAGGTGTGCGCAGACGGCGTGCAGGCCCGGTCCGAGTTCCGAGGCGTCGGCGAGTTCGCGGCCGATGTCGGCGAGCAGGCTGAGCCGGTCCATGGCGGCCAGGGCGGCCACGGCCGCCACCGGGCGGCGTCCGAACTCCGGGAGTTCCGGCGACTCCTCCGGGGGGAGCCGGTGCGGCGGGGCCGGGGGTTCGGGAAGGCCGGTCGGCCGGACGACCGGCCTGCGGTGGGAGGGGCGGGGCTCCGGTCCGAAGGCGGTGGAGCGGGGCACCATCTGGCCGATGAACACGGTGTGGCCGTCGGACATCTCCTGGGCCTGGATCAGCAGCCGGACCGGCACCAGGTGACCGTCCCGGTGAAGTGCGGGCAGCGGCACGGCCCGCCCGAGGATGCGGGGCTGTCCGGTCAGCAGCAGCGAGTGGAACGCTGCCAGGTGGCGTTCTCTCAGGTGGTCGGGGATCAGTTCGGTCAGGGACCGGCCGACGAGGTCGTCGGGGTCCCAGCCGAGGAGATCGGCGGCGGGCACGTTGGCGGCGACGATGAGGTTGTCGTCGTCGACGACGACGGTGGGCAGACGGCTGGTGTGGACCTCCTCCTTGTCCCAGGGCATCAGGTCCAGCGGGCTGGCGGAGGGGTCGCGCGACACCATGGTCCAGGCGGTCGGCAGGGCGCCGTCGAGCTGTCCGGTGATCTGGTCGAACAACCAGTCCTGCAACGCCTGGCTCTGCGGGAGACCGGGCCGGGTGAGCAGCAGTTCGTCGCGGCTCGCCTCCTCCGCGGTCTCCAGGACCCGGCGCAGCAGCGTGACGGTGGGTCCGATGCCCGCGGGGAGGGACAGGGTGACGGTGCGGATCTCGGCGGTGCCGTGCCGTCCTCCGAGGGCGGCGAGCATGGCGGCGCTGAGCAGGTTGCTGGTGTCGTGCGCGGTGAGCAGGTCCTCCGGGTCGACGCCCAGCCGGTCGCCGAGGGCTCCGGCGAGGGAGAGTTCACGCAGGACGGCGTGCCGGTGCTGCTGGGAGGTGATGTGCAGCGCTCCGGGCAGGTCGATCAGCACCACGGGAGCGGTGTCGCCGTCGGTGAGCGGGCGGGGCGGGGCCCAGTGGGAGGGCGTTCCCGGGCTCCCGTTCTGCCGCAGCAGTTCGAACCAGACCCGCTTCTCCTGGCGCCCTTGGTCGGCGCCGTGCCGGTCGGCGAGTCCGGCGACCACGCCGAGGCCCCGGCCGGTGCCGGCGTTGGGAGGGCACTCGCGGGGCAGCGGCATGAGGCCGGGCCGGCGGTCGGCGACCTCGACGCGGACGCGGTTCTCGTCGACGTGGACCGTCACCTCGGTCTCGGTGCGGGCGTGCAGGAAGCTGTTGGTCGCCAGCTCGCTGACCAGCAACTGGGCGGTCTCGAGGGTCTCTCGCGGCAGGTCCGTCGCGGCGAGGACGGACCTGACGAACGCACGGGCGGCGGGGACGCTGTCCGGCCGCCGCCCGTCGAAC
>NZ_JACADT010000404.1:0-4857 GCF_013421635.1 Streptomyces sp. UH6
GACCGGGCCGTCGGAGCCGACCGGGCCGGACGAGGCGTCCGGGCCGGACGAGGCGTCCGAGAAGGGTGAGTCGTCCGCGCAGTCCTACAAGTCCGAGAAGTCCGAGAAGTCCGAAGACGTCCCCGAGGTGTAGCGCGACGCCGGGCGGACGCGCGGGCCCCGTCGTCTCATCCTCCTCCGGTCCGCTTGTCCGACCGGAGGAGGATGTGATGCTCCTCAAATCGGACCAGGGGGCTACCAGGTCTCTCCGCGGCATGGGCGAGGATGTAGGCGGCGGCGGTCCCGCCCCCAGCCGGCGCCTTCCGCGCACCGTGCCCTCACCTCGTAGAGAGACCCTGACCCTTATGTCCTGGCTGTCCAAATTCAGCCTCGCGCAGCGGGCCCTGATAGGTCTGATGTCGCTGATCGCGCTGATCTTCGGAGTCATCGCGATCCCGCAGCTCAAGCAGCAGTTGCTTCCCTCCATCGAGCTGCCCATGGTGTCGGTGATCGCGCCGTACCAGGGCGCGTCGCCCGACGTCGTCGAGAAGCAGGTCGTCGAGCCCCTGGAGAACGGCATCAAGGCCGTCGACGGGGTCGAGAGCCTGACCTCCACGGCGAGCGAGGGCAGCGCCGTGATCATGGCCTCCTTCGACTACGGCCCGGACACCAAGCAGCTGGTCGCCGACATCCAGCAGGCGATCAACCGGTCCCGGAACCTGCTGCCCGAGGGCGTCGACCCGCAGGTGATCGCCGGTTCCTCCGACGACATCCCGGCCGTGGTCCTCTCCGTCACCGCCGACATGGACCAGCAGGCGCTGGCCGACCGCCTCGACACCGCGGTCGTCCCCGAGCTGGAGAAGATCGACGGCGTCGGCCAGGCCGCCGTCAACGGCGTGCGCGAGATGCAGGTCACCGTCACCCCGGACGACGCCAAGCTGGCGCGCGCCGGGCTGACGTCCGCCTCGCTGACCCAGGCGCTCCAGGCCGGCGGCGTCTCGATGCCGGCGGGCGCCTTCGACGAGGAGGGCTCCAGCCGCACCGTCCAGGTCGGCGGCGGCTACACCTCGCTCGACCAGATCAAGGACCTGCGCGTCGCCGGTGAGGGCGGCGGCAAGGCGGTCAAGCTCTCCTCGGTCGCCAAGGTCGCCGAGAAGCCGGCCGCGGCCACCTCCATCACCCGCACCAACGGCGAGCCGAGCCTCTCCGTCGTCGTCACCATGGACCGGGACGGCAGCGCCGTCACCATCTCCGACGCCGTCCAGGACAAGCTTCCCGAGCTGCGCGCCGCCGTCGGTTCGGGCGCCGCGGTCACCGTGGTCACCGACCAGGGCCCGGCCGTCGCCGACGCCATCTCCGGCCTCACCACCGAGGGCGCGCTGGGTCTCGTCTTCGCCGTCGTGGTGATCCTCGTCTTCCTGACGTCGATCCGCTCCACGCTGGTCACCGCGGTCTCCATCCCGCTCTCGGTGGTCCTCACCCTGATCGTGCTGTGGACCCGCGACACCTCGCTCAACATGCTCACGCTGGGCGGTCTGACCATCGCCATCGGGCGTGTGGTCGACGACTCGATCGTGGTGCTGGAGAACATCAAGCGGCACCTCGGTTACGGCACCGAGCGCAAGGAGGCCATCCTCAAGGCCGTCCGTGAGGTCGCCGGCGCCATCACCTCCTCCACCCTGACCACCGTCGCGGTCTTCCTGCCGATCGGTCTGGTCGGCGGCATGGTGGGCGAGCTGTTCAGCGACTTCAGCCTCACCGTCACGATCGCCATGCTGGCCTCGCTGCTGGTGTCGCTGACGGTCGTCCCGGTCCTCTCCTACTGGTTCCTGCGGGCCCCGAAGCACACCCCCGAGGACGCCGAGGAGGCCCGCCGCAAGGCCGAGGAGGCCGAGCGCCGCAGCAAGCTGCAGCGCCTGTACGTGCCCGTCCTGAAGTTCGCCACGCGCCGCCGCCTCACCAGCGTGCTGATCGCCGTCGTGGTGCTCGTCGGCACCCTCGGCATGACGCCGCTGCTCAAGACCAACTTCCTGGACCAGGGCGACCAGAACGTCATCGCCGTCACCCAGAAGCTGGAGCCCGGCACGAGCCTGGCCGCCACCGACGAGGCCGCGGCCAAGGTCGAGAAGCTGATCGAGGGCATCGACGGCGTCAAGGACCAGCAGGTCACCGTCGGCAGCTCCGGCTGGATGGCGGCCTTCGGCGGCGGCACCGGCAGCAACCAGTCCTCGTTCCAGGTCATGCTGGAGGAGGGCGCCTCCTACGAGGGCGTCCAGAAGGACATCGAGAAGGGCCTCGAAGGCCTCGACGGCGTGGGCGACACCAAGATCGACGCCTCCGGCGGCTTCGGTGGCACGAACCTCGCGGTGGTCGTCAAGGCCGCCGACCCCGACGTGCTGGCCGACGCCACCGCCGACGTGACCAAGGCGGTCGAGGGCCTGGACGACGTCGCCGACGTCACCAGCGACCTCGCGCAGTCCGTCCCGCGCATCCAGGTCCGCGCCAACGAGAAGGCCGCCGCGGCCGGGTTCACCGACCAGACCCTCGGCGCGATCGTCGCCCAGTCGGTCCGCGGCACCACGGTCGGCAAGGCCACCCTGGACAACGCCGAGCGCGACATCGTCATCCGGTCCGCGAAGCCCGCCGACACCATGGCCGAGCTGAAGAACCTGCGCCTGGGCCCGGTCAAGCTGTCCCAGATCGCCGACGTCGAACTGGTCGACGGCCCGGTCTCGCTGACCCGCATCGACGGCCAGCGGTCCGTGAACGTCACCGCCCGTCCGACCGGCGACAACACCGGCGCGGTCAGCGCGGAGCTCTTCACGGCCATCGACAAGCTGGAGCTGCCCGAGGGCGCCACGGCCGAGATCGCCGGTGTCACCGAGCAGCAGGACGACGCCTTCGTCAACCTCTTCCTGGCCATGCTGGCCGCGATCGCGATCGTGTTCATGCTCCTGGTCGGCACCTTCCGGTCGCTCGCCCAGCCGCTGATCCTGCTCGTGTCCATCCCGTTCGCGGCCACCGGCGCGCTCGGCCTGCTGATCGCCACGGGCATCCCGATGGGCGTCCCGGCGATGATCGGCATGCTGATGCTGATCGGCATCGTGGTCACCAACGCCATCGTGCTGATCGACCTGATCAACCAGTACCGGGAGCAGGGCTACGGCATCGTCGACGCGGTGATCGAGGGTGGCCGGCACCGTCTGCGGCCCATCCTGATGACGGCGCTGGCGACCATCTTCGCGCTGATCCCGATGGCGCTGGGCATCACCGGCCACGGCGGGTTCATCGCCCAGCCGCTGGCGGTCGTGGTGATCGGCGGTCTGATCACCTCGACGCTGCTGACGCTGCTCCTGGTGCCGACGCTCTACGCGATGCTGGAGCTCCGCAAGGAGCGGCGCGCCGCCAAGCGCGCGGCGAAGCGCCGGGCCAAGGCCGGCGAGAACGGGGACGGGGACGGTACCCCCACCCCGACCACGGAGCCCGAACCCGCGCGGGCCTGACGACGTCCGACCCGGACGAGGCCCGACCCACGGGAAGGCCCCCGGCGCCACTCGGCGCCGGGGGCCTTCCCCGTTTCCCCGCGTGCCGCGGGTCCGTCGTCAGCCGAGGTTCTTGCGGACCTCGGAGGCGGCCTCCTCGCCGTAGGCCTCGGCGAAGCGCTCCATGAAGTGCGCGCGGTGCAGCTGGTACTCCTGGGTGCCCACGGTCTCGATGACGAGGGTCGCCAGCATGCAGCCGATCTGCGCGGCCCGCTCCAGCGAGACGCCCCACGCCAGCCCGGACAGGAAGCCCGCCCGGAAGGCGTCGCCGACACCGGTCGGGTCGGCCTTGCGGGCCTCCTGCGGGACGCCGACCTCGACCGGGGTCTCCCCGTGCCGCTCGACGCGCACGCCCCGCGAGCCCAGCGTGGTGACCCGGTGGCCGACCTTGGCCAGGATCTCCTCGTCGGACCAGCCGGTCTTGGACTCGATGAGCCCCTTCTCGTACTCGTTGGAGAAGAGGTACGTCGCGCCCTCCAGCAGGATCCGGATCTCCTCGCCGTTCATCCGCGCGATCTGCTGCGAGAAGTCCGCGGCGAACGGGATGCCCCGGGTGCGGCACTCCTCGGTGTGGCGGAGCATCGCCTCGGGGTCGTCGGCGCCGATGAGGACCAGGTCGAGCCCGCCCACCCGGTCGGCGACGGTCTTCAGCTCGATCAGCCGGGCCTCGCTCATGGCGCCGGTGTAGAAGGAACCGATCTGGTTGTGGTCGGCGTCCGTGGTGCAGACGAACCGCGCGGTGTGCAGCGTCTCGGAGATGCGCACGGAAGCGGTGTCGACGCCGTGCCGGTCCAGCCAGGCGCGGTACTCGTCGAAGTCGGAGCCGGCCGCCCCCACCAGGACCGGGGCGGTGCCCAGCTGGCCCATGCCGAAGGCGATGTTGGCGCCGACGCCGCCGCGGCGGACGTCCAGCTGGTCGACCAGGAAGGAGAGCGAGACCGTGTGCAGCTGGTCCGCGACGAGCTGGTCGGCGAACCGGCCGGGGAAGGTCATGAGGTGGTCGGTGGCGATGGAGCCGGTGACTGCGATGCGCACGGGGAGTCTCTCCTGGCTGGCGGCTTGGTGACCTACCGATGGTAGGCGGACCGGGGACCGGGAACGGCCCCGCCGCCGCTTCCGGGGAACCGGGAGTTCCCCGCGTACGTCCCATCGGGGACTCCTGATGAGGGATGCGGCCTCCGAGGGCCTCCGGGAAGAAAGGGCGAAGAGGTGAAGGACGACGCGCTGCCGGCCGACGGCCCGGACGACGAGACGACGACCGGGGCGGACCACCACGACGGGGCCGCGGACCGGCGGGATTCCGCGGCGGCGCCACGCGGGGACGCGGACGGTGCCG
>NZ_JACADT010000405.1:0-4854 GCF_013421635.1 Streptomyces sp. UH6
CGCAGCCCTCCTCCGCCATGCCCTCGATCGGCTGGGCCCACAACCCGCGCGGCGGGCGGATCGCCGTCCCGGCCGGCACCGGCGGCCGCGTCCACGGCATCCTCGAGATCTGCTGGCCCGAGCCCCTGGAACCGCAGCCGCCGCAGATCCTGCGCCAGGTCGAGGCGCTGGCCGAACTGTGCGCCCACACGCTGGAGGGCGGCCCCGGGTCCGCGGTCACCCCGGCCGCGGACACCTGGAGCGTGCCGCCGGACCTGTCCGAGCTGGTCGACCTCGCCGAGGGCCTGTACGACCCGGCGCTGGTCCTCACCCCCCACCTGTGGCCCGACGGCCGGCTCGCCGACTTCCGGATCCACCACGTCAACAGTTCCTTCACCGACCCCGCCGGGCGCCCCCGCAACGCGGTCGGCGGCACGCTGCTGCTCGAGTCGTACCCGCTGGCCATGGGGGAGAGCGGCCTGTTCGAGAAGATCGAGCGGGTCTACGCGACCGGCGAGGCGTACCGCGCCCGGGGGATGACGCTGACCACGCTGGTCGACCAGGT
Organism: Streptomyces sp. UH6; assembly: GCF_013421635.1. Lineage (NCBI taxonomy): Bacteria > Bacillati > Actinomycetota > Actinomycetes > Kitasatosporales > Streptomycetaceae > Streptomyces > Streptomyces sp. UH6. Next base: position 545 of record NZ_JACADT010000405.1, read on the forward strand.
GCCCCTGGACACCACCGTCGACGTCAGCGTCAGCCGCCACGGCGGCAGCGTGCTGCTGATCTGGCGGATCGAGGACGACACCGCGCGGCTGGCCAACCTGCTCCAGCACGCGCAGCGGCTCGGCCGGATCGGCGGCTTCGAGGAGAACGTCCTCACCGGCGAGATCGTCTGGAACGACCAGCTCTTCGACCTGTACGGGCTGCCGCACCACACCCGCCCGGTGTCCCTGGAGGAGATGGCGGAGCACGCCCACCCCGACGACGCCGTCTCCATCGGGCGGTTCGTCCGCGCGGTGCTGCACCACCGCAGGCCCGCCTCGGCCGCCTTCCGCCTCCAGCGGCCGGACGGCATCACCCGGCACATCCGGGTGGTCGCCGAGCCCGTCCTCGACGAGGACAACCGGCTGCGCTCGGTACGCGGCGCCTACCAGGACATCTCGGCGCAGCACTGGACCGAGGTGGCGCTGGCGGCCACCCGCGACCAGCTCGCCCACACCGAGCAGCAGGCCGCCGAACGCAACCGGCTCACCCTCCAGCTCCAGCACGCCATCATGCCGCCCAGCCACTCCGGCATGGACAGCCCCGGCCTCCAGGTCGCGGTGCGCTACCGGCCCGCCGAGTCGGAGTCGATGGTCGGCGGTGACTGGTACGACGTGGTGGTGCTGCCCTCCAAGCAGGTCATGCTCTGCGTCGGCGACGTCGCCGGTCACGGCATCGAGGCCGCCACCAGCATGGTCGTGCTCCGCAACGCCATGCGCGGCCTCGCGGTGACCGGCGCCGGCCCCGGACAGCTGCTGGCCTGGCTGAACATCGTGGCCCACTACCTCACCGAGCACGTCACGGCCACCGCCGTCTGCGGCCTCTACGACCCGGAGACCCGCACACTGCGCTGGGCCCGCGCCGGGCACCTCCCGCCGGTCCTGATCCGCGGCGAGAAGGCGTCGCCGCTCCAGCCGGCCGGCGGCATCCTCCTGGGCGCCCTCTCCGAGGCGTCCTACGAGGAGGCCGAGCTCCAGCTGGACGCCGGTGACACGCTGCTGATGTACACCGACGGTCTGGTCGAGCGCCGCGACGAGTCGGTCCAGGACTCCCTGGCCCGGCTCCTGTCCAGCGCCCGCGTCCCCGGGGCCGGCCTCGAGCAGCGCCTCGACCGGCTGCTCACGCACAGCAAGTCCGACACCGACGACGACACCTGCCTGATCGGCATCCGTGTCGTCTGACCGCGTCGTCCGACCGCGTCGTGCGACGGCGCACTCCGACCGCGCCGTGCGACCGTGCCGTCCGACCGCGTGGCCGGGCCGCGTGACCGGACGGCGCCGACGTCAGCGGACGACCAGGGACGTCCAGGCGGCCACGCCCCCCGCGCAGGCCAGGGTGGCGCAGGCCGCGCCGGCGTGGCGGCGCAGCAGGGCGCGGCGCAGCACCCGGTAGCGGGCCTCGTACTCCTCGCCGAGCCGGTCGGCGCGCTCGGCGACGTCCAGCAGCATCCGGCGGGTGAGCCCGATGCGCAGCAGGACGTACTGACGGGTCAGCTCCTCGGCCTGCGCCGTCGTCAGCCACGGCATCCGGGCGCAGAGGCCCTCGGCCTCCTCGCGGGCCCGCTCCCGGTGGGTGTGGGCGATGAGGTGGCCTTCCATCTCGACGGCCGGCGAGTACTCGCGTTCGCCCCGGGCCCCCGGGCTCACGTCCTCGACCCCCGGTGGCTCGCGGCGTCCAGGACGTCCCGCTTGGCGTCGTTCTCGTCCGCGTCGTACGCGGCGAGATCCGGGTGGTGCAGGTCGAACGCCGGGGACTCGGAGCGGATCCGCGGCAGGACCTCGAAGTTGTGGCGCGGCGGCGGGCAGGAGGTGGCCCACTCCAGCGAGCGGCCGAAGCCCCAGGGGTCGTCCGCCTCGATCCGCCGGCCGTACCTGGCGGTCCTCCAGACGTTGTAGAGGAACGGCAGGGTCGACAGGCCCAGCAGGAACGCCGCGACGGAGGAGACGGTGTTGAGGGCGGTGAACCCGTCGGCCGCGAGGTAGTCGGCGTACCGGCGCGGCATCCCCTCGGCGCCCAGCCAGTGCTGGACCAGGAAGGTGCCGTGGAAGCCGGTGAACAGGGTCCAGAAGTGCACCTTCTCCAGCCTCTGGTCCAGCATGGCGCCGGTCATCTTCGGCCACCAGAAGCTGAATCCGCCGAACATCGCGAACACGATCGTGCCGAAGAGCACGTAGTGGAAATGGGCGACGACGAAGTAGCTGTCGGTGACGTGCCAGTCCAGCGGCGGCGAGCCGAGGACCACACCGGTGAGGCCCCCGAAGAGGAAGGTGACGAGGAAGCCCACCGCCCACAGCATGGGCGGCTCGAAGGACAGGGAGCCCTTCCACATGGTGCCGATCCAGTTGAAGAACTTCACCCCGGTGGGCACCGCGATCAGGAAGGTCATGAAGGAGAAGAACGGCAGGAGCACCGCGCCGGTGGCGAACATGTGGTGCGCCCACACCGCCACCGAGAGCCCGGTGATGGCGATGGTGGCGCCGACCAGCCCCATGTAGCCGAAGACCGGCTTGCGGGAGAAGACCGGGATGATCTCGCTGATCACTCCGAAGAACGGCAGCGCCAGGATGTAGACCTCGGGGTGGCCGAAGAACCAGAACAGGTGCTGCCACAGCACCGCCCCGCCGTTCGCCGGGTCGAAGACCTGGGCGCCGAACGCGCGGTCCGCCTCCAGCACGAACAGGGAGGCGGCGAGCACCGGGAAGGCCAGCAGCACCAGCACCGAGGTGAGCAGCACGTTCCAGGTGAAGATCGGCATCCGGAACATGGTCATGCCCGGGGCGCGCAGGCACAGGACGGTGGTGATGAAGTTGACCGCGCCCAGGATGGTGCCGAAGCCGGAGAGCGCCAGGCCCATGATCCACAGGTCGCCGCCGAGGTAGGGCGTGCGCTCGCCGCCGCTGAGCGGGGTGTACGCCGTCCAGCCGAAGTCGGCCGCGCCGTTCGGGGTGAGGAAGCCGCTGAGCACGATCAGGCTGCCGAACAGGAAGAGCCAGAACGAGAACGCGTTCAGCCGGGGGAAGGCGACGTCGGGGGAGCCGATCTGGAGCGGCATGACGGCGTTGGCGAACCCGGCGAAGGTCGGGGTGGCGAACAGCAGCAGCATCATGGTGCCGTGCATGGTGAACGCCTGGTTGTACTGCTCGGCGGAGACCAGCTGCATCCCGGGGCGCGCCAGTTCGGCGCGGAGGAGCAGCGCCAGCAGGCCGGCCAGCAGGAAGAAGACGAACGACGTGATCAGGTACATGTGCCCGATCTTTTTGTGGTCGGTCGTCGTCAGCCAGGAGACGACCACGCGTCCGGGGCCACGGCGGCGGCCGGCCACGGGTACCGGGGCAACGGGTTCGGTCTGGGACGCCATCGGTCTCCTCTGTCGCGGCGATCGCTGTCTCGACGCACCGGTCCAGCGGAAGGTAGCCGCGCGGCCCCGGCATCATCCCGTGCCGGTGCCGTGCGCCTGAGCCGAACGGCGGGCCGTTCCACCCGCCGGAGTGAGCGGCGTGAGCGGCGTGAGAGCCGTCAGAGAGGTGAGCGGGGTGATCGGCGCCGTCAGCGCGAGGTGACCGTGACGCCCAGCGCCTGCGCGAAGGCCGGTGCCAGGTCGAAGAGCTGACCGTGGTCGATGGTGGCCCCGCGGAGCGCCTCCACGCCGTCCGCGACGCCCAGCGCCGCCGCGCCCCGCAGGTCCACCTTGCTCAGCCGGGCGCCGCGCAGGCGGACGCCGTCGAGGGTGGAACCGGGGAAGGACACGTCGGTCAGCGTCGCCTCGCCGAAGTCCACGTCGCGCAGCAGGCAGTCGGTGAAGGAGACCTCCCGCAGCGCCGCGGAGCGCCAGTTGACCGAGTCCAGCTTGCAGTGCGAGAACGTCACCCGGCGCAGGGTGGCGCCGAACGCCTGGACGCCGGCCAGCATCCCGGAGACCACCGAGGCGTCCATCCACCCGGACTCGGCCAGGTCGGTGCCGACCCAGCGCACGGTGTGGCACCACACGTCGGTGAACCGCGCCCGCCGCATCAAGCCGCCCTCGAACGCCACCGAGGTGAAGGCGCACTCGACGAACCGCGCGCCGCCCGCCCGGGCGTCCACGAACTCCCGCTCGCCGGCGTGGACGGTGTCGTAGACGCCCTCCGTCTCCAGCTCGCCGCGCAACGGCTCCAGGTGGCCGGCGTACGGCAGATCGGCGAGTTCTCGGGGGACGGCCGGCACGGGCACCTCACGGTCGTTCGGGGGCGGACGCTCGGGAGCAGGGGACGACTCTACCGGCGCGGGCGCGGC
>NZ_JACADT010000406.1:0-4852 GCF_013421635.1 Streptomyces sp. UH6
GGCCCCGGCGGCCCCGGCGGACAGGCGCCGTATGGCGGACAGCGGCACCCGCAGCCAGTCCGGCCGGTGCCGGGCCTCGTACACCACCTCGTAGACGGCCTTCTCGGTCTCGCAGGCCCGCAGCATCACCGGATCGGTGCGCGGATCCTGTCCGGCGGCCTCCGCGTAGCCCGTGCAGAACGCGGCGCGGCAGGCGTCGGCCCAGCCCGGCGGCCAGGGACGCCCGGCGTGCGCCGCGTAGTCGAAGGAACGGAGCATCCCCGCGACGTCGCGGACGGCCGGCTGTTCCAGGCGCCGCTCGGCCAGCGGGCGGGACGGCTCGCCCTCGAAGTCGATGACGAACCAGTCGCTGCCGGCCCGCAGCACCTGGCCCAGGTGCAGGTCGCCGTGGACGCGCTGGGCCGGCCGGTCCGCCTCCAGCGAGGCGAACGCCGCCGACAGCCCCGTCACGTAGGGCCGCAGGTCGGGGACGGCACGGGCGGTGGCGTGCAGCCGCTCGGTCATCTCCTGCGCCAGCCGCCCCTTCTGCGGCGCCGCCTCCGGGCCGAGCGGAGCGCGCGGGAAGGCGGCCGCCAGCGCCTGGTGCACCTCGGCGGTGGCCCGGCCCAGGGCGTAGGCGTCACGGGTGAAGTCGTTCTCGGCGGCCAGCGCGTTCAGGCCGAGCGTCCAGCCGTCCGTCGCGGACGGCAGGAACGGCTGGAGCACGCCGAGGGTCGCCTCGAAGGGCTGCGAGGTGCGGAACCAGGCGGTCGGCGCCGGAACCCGGGTGCAGCCCGTGCGCGCCAGCGCCCACGGCACCTCCCAGTCGGGGTTGATGCCGGGCTGGATGCGGCGGAACACCTTCAGGATGTACTGGTCGCCGTAGACCAGCGAGGTGTTGGACTGCTCGGCCGCGAGCAGCCGGGGGGCGAGACCGGCCGGCAGGCAGACGCTGGTGTCCCGCTCGAAGCTGAGCGGCCCGGTGGTACCGGGGTGGCGCAGCCGGTCGAGCAGCAGGGCCGCCGAGCGGGGTTCGCGCAGCGCGTCGTAGACGGCCAGGCCGGCCAGCGGGCCGGAACCGGCCCGGCCGATGAACGCCTCCGCCAGCCGGGGCGGCAGCTCCCGCCGCGCCCCCAGCAGCAGCTGGTAGCAGTCGCCGGGACGGGAGACGCCCGGGGTGGGAGGGCCGGTGTGCTCGGCGTGCACCAGCAGGTGCAGGCAGCCCGGGTGCAGCTCCGTCATGGACAGCAGCTTCAGATCCGTCACGGGCCGGTCCTTGCCCGCGAACCAGCGCTGCTGGGGCAGCCACTCGAGCAACAGCCCCTTGAGGGAGGCCATGGGCTCGGCGGCGACCGGGCGGGCGGTGCGGAGCGGTGCTGTCTTCGTCATGGCGTGTCCTTTCGCGGGCTCAGGCTCACAGTCGTCGGCTGGCGCGGGGGGCGACTCGGACGAGCCGGAACCAGTAGAAGCCGTGGCCCGCCAGGGTCAGCAGGTACGGCAGTTCGCCGATGGCCGGAAAGCGGACTCCGCCGAACAGCTCGACCGGGTGGCGTCCCTCGAAGGCGCTCAGGTCGAGTTCGGTGGGCTGGGCGAAACGGGAGAAGTTGTGCACGCACACGACGGTGTCGTCCTCGTACTCGCGCAGGAAGGCGAGCACCGCGGGGTTGGAGGAGGGGAGTTCGGTGTAGGTGCCGAGTCCGAAGGCGGGGTTCTGCTTGCGGATCTCGATCATCCGGCGGGTCCAGTGGAGCAGTGACGAGGGGGAGCTCATCGAGGCTTCCACGTTGGTGACCTGGTAGCCGAAGACCGGGTCCATGATGGTCGGCAGGTACAGGCGGCCCGGGTCGCAGGGCGAGAATCCGGCGTTGCGGTCCGGGGTCCACTGCATGGGGGTGCGCACGGCGTCGCGGTCGCCGAGCCAGATGTTGTCGCCCATGCCGATCTCGTCGCCGTAGTAGAGGACGGGTGATCCGGGCAGCGAGAGCAGCAGGGCGGTGAAGAGCTCGATCTGGTTGCGGTCGTTGTCCAGGAGGGGCGCGAGACGGCGGCGGATGCCGATGTTGGCCCGCATCCGCGGGTCCTTGGCGTACTCCGCGTACATGTAGTCGCGTTCCTCGTCGGTGACCATCTCCAGGGTCAGCTCGTCGTGGTTGCGCAGGAAGATGCCCCACTGGCACTTCTCGGGGATCGCGGGGGTCTTGGCGAGGATCTCGGAGACCGGGTAGCGCGATTCCCGCCGGACGGCCATGAAGATGCGGGGCATGACCGGGAAGTGGAAGGCCATGTGGCATTCGTCGCCGCCGGCGGAGTAGTCGCCGAAGTAGTCGACGACGTCCTCAGGCCACTGGTTGGCCTCGGCGAGCAGCACGGTGTCCGGGTAGTGCGCGTCGATCTCCTTGCGCACCCGCTTGAGGAACTGGTGGGTGGCCGGCAGGTTCTCGCAGTTGGTGCCGTCCTCCGCGTAGAGATAGGGGACGGCGTCCAGGCGGTAGCCGTCCACGCCGAGGTCGAGCCAGAAGCGCAGGGCCGCCAGGATCTCCTCCTGCACGGCCGGGTTCTCGTAGTTGAGGTCCGGCTGGTGGGAGAAGAACCGGTGCCAGTAGTACTGGCCGCGGACCGGGTCGTAGGTCCAGTTGGACGTCTCGGTGTCGACGAAGATGATGCGCGCGTCGGCGTACCGGGTGTCGTCGTCGGCCCAGACGTAGTAGTCGCCGTAGGGGCCGTCGGGGTCCTTGCGGGACTCCTGGAACCACGGGTGCTGGTCGCTGGTGTGGTTCATGACGAAGTCGATGATCACGCGCATGCCCCGCTGGTGGGCGGCGTCGACGAACTCCACGAAGTCGGCGAGGTCGCCGAACTCCGGCAGGACGGCGGTGTAGTCGGAGACGTCGTACCCGCCGTCGCGCAGCGGTGACTTGAAGAACGGCGGGATCCACAGGCAGTCCACGCCGAGCCACTGGAGGTAGTCGAGTTTGGCGGTGATGCCCTTCAGGTCGCCGACGCCGTCGCCGTTGGAGTCCTGGAAGGAGCGGACCAGCACCTCGTAGAAGACGGCGCGTTTGAACCAGTCCGGGTCCCGGTCACGGGCGGGGGTGTCCTCGAACGTGTCCGGTACGGGGTCGTTGACGGTCATGGCGCTGCGGTCCCTCCGGCCTGGACGTGGAGGCCCTCCACGTGGAAGACATGGGCCGGCCGGACGCCGGGCTCCAGACGGACGTAGTTCGCGCCGCCCCACCGGAACGTCTCGCCCGTCAGCTCGTCCCGGACGGACACCGTGTCGTGCCACTCCCGTCCCAGCCGCGGCAGGTCCGGGCGCACCGTCGCCTCCTGCGCGTGATGCGGGTCGAGGTTGGCGACCACCAGGACCGTGTCGTCGCCCTCCCGCTTGCTGTACGCGATGACGGCGTCGTTGTCGGTCGGATGGAAATGGAGATTGCGCAGCCGGTGCAGCGCGGGATGGCGGCGCCGGATGGCGTTGAGCTCGGCGATCAGCGGGGCGATGGTGCGGCCCTCGCGCTCGGCGGCCTCCCAGTCACGCGGCCGGAGCTGGTACTTCTCCGAGTCCAGGTACTCCTCGCTGCCCTCGCGCACGGGCGTGTTCTCGCAGAGTTCGAAGCCGGCGTAGACGCCCCAGGCGGGGGAGAGGGTGGCCGCCAGCACCGCGCGCACCTCGAAGGCGGGGCGGCCGCCGTGCTGGAGGTAGGCGTTCAGGATGTCCGGGGTGTTCACGAACAGGTTCGGCCGCAGGAAGGCCGCTGACTCACCCGACAACTGGCTCAGATAATCGGTAAGTTCCTGCTTGGAGTTGCGCCAGGTGAAATAGGTGTACGACTGCTGGAAGCCGATCTGGGCGAGCGTCTCCATCATCGCGGGCCGGGTGAAGGCCTCCGCCAGGAAGATCACGTCCGGGTCGGCGGCGTTGATCTCGCCGATCACCTTCTCCCAGAACACCACGGGCTTGGTGTGCGGGTTGTCCACGCGGAAGATGCGGACGCCGTGCTCCATCCAGAACCTCAGGACACGGACCGTCTCGTCCACCAGGCCCGGCATGTCCTGGTCGAAGGCGATCGGGTAGATGTCCTGGTACTTCTTCGGCGGGTTCTCCGCGTACGCGATCGACCCGTCGGGCCGGTGGTGGAACCACTCCGGGTGCTTCTCCACCCACGGATGGTCCGGCGAGCACTGGAGGGCGAAGTCCAGCGCGATCTCCAGGCCGTGCTCCGCGGCCTTCGCCACGAACGCGTCGAAGTCCTCGATCGTCCCGAGGTCCGGGTGGACCGCGTCGTGACCGCCCTCCTGCGAACCGATCGCCCACGGAACGCCGACGTCCCACTCGCCGGCCGTCAGCGTGTTGTTCGGGCCCTTGCGATGCGTTCTCCCGATCGGGTGAACGGGCGGCAGGTAGACGACGTCGAAGCCCATCGCGGCGATCGCGGGCAGCCGCTCGGCCGCCGTCGCGAACGTGCCGCTCACCGGCGGAGCGTCCTGGCCTTGGGGCACGACCGCGCCCTCGGAGCGGGGGAAGAACTCGTACCAGGCCCCGTACAGGGCCCGTTCACGCTCCACCAGCAGCGGCATCGGCCGTGAGGCCGACACCAGCTCGCGCAGCGGATGCCGCTCCAGTGCTTCCTCGGCCGCCGGGTCGAAGGCGGCCGCGAACCGCTCGTCAACCGGCAGCCGGTCGTCCCCCAGCGCCCGGGCCGCGGCCCGCACGGCGTCCCGGGCCGGCCCCTTGGGCACCCGGCGCGCGGCGCGCGCGTACAGCTCGGCGCCCTCCTCCAGCACCAGCCCCACGTCGATACGGGCCGGGATCTTGATACGGGCGTGCCGCCGCCAGGTCGTGACCGGGTCGCTCCAGGCCTCCACGGCGTAC
>NZ_JACADT010000407.1:0-4845 GCF_013421635.1 Streptomyces sp. UH6
AGGTCGTGCGCACCAGTGCCGCCGGGCGCGGCGTCCGCGTGCGGCTGACCAACGAGTTCGGTGCGACGCCCCTGGTGATCGGCGAGGCCCGGGTCGCCCTGGCCGCTCCGGGCGAGCCCGGTGGGATCCGGCCGGACACCGACCGTCCCCTGCGCTTCGGCGGCAGCACCTCGGTCACCCTGCCGCCCGGCACCCGGCGCTGGAGCGACCCCGTCGCGCTCGACGTCCCGGCGGGCGCCGACCTGACGGTCAGCGTGTACCTCCCGCGCCGCACCCCCGCCACGACCGTGCACAACCTCGCCTACCAGCACGGCTGGCTCGCCCCCGGCAACGTCACCGGCAAACCGGCCGTCGAACCGACCGCCACGGTCACGACGTGGTACTTCCTGTCCGGCGTGAGCGTCACCGGAGGCCCGCGCCCGGGGCGGGCCGGGGCCGTCGTCGCCTTCGGCGACTCCATCACCGACGGGGCGGAGACCACCCTCGACGCCAACCGCCGCTGGCCCGACCGGCTCGCCGAGCGCTTGCGGACCGACCCGGCGCTGTCCCGTCTCGGTGTCCTCAACGCCGGCATCAGCGGCAACCGTCTGCTGCGTGACCCGAACCCGCCGGCCGGCACCCCCGCCGAGGACTACGCGGCGTTCTTCGGCGAGGCCGGCCTCAAGCGGTTCGAGCGCGACGTGGTGGACCAGCCGGGCGTCGAGTACGTCGTGGTCCTGCTGGGGGTCAACGACATCGGTCAGCCGGGCGGTGGGGCGGCCCCCGCCGACGAGGAGGTCACCGCTGCCGAGGTCGTCTGGGGCCACCGGAAGCTGGTGGCGATGGCGCACCGCCACGGTCTGCGGGCCTACGGCGCGACCATCATGCCGTTCGAGGGGGACGACCTCGGCTTCCACACCCCGGAGCGGGAGGCGAGGCGTCAGGCCGTCAACGCCTGGATCCGCACCGGCGGCGTCTACGACGCGTTCGTGGACTTCGACGCCGCCACCCGCGACCCCGCGCACCCGGCCCGGCTCCTCCCCGCCTACGACAGCGGTGACGGCCTGCACCCGAACGACGCCGGGATGAAGGCGATGGCGGACGCGGTCCCGCTCCGCCTGTTCCGCTGAGGGTCCGCCCGCAGGTGACGCGGAGACGCAGGCGTGCCGGGGCCCCGGCGGACGCCGCGGGCGTCCGCCGGGGCCGTGGGCGGCGGTGCTCCACTTCCGGCAGGGGCCGGTGCTCTACTTCAGGTAGGGGCCGGTGGCGCCGATCTTGCCGGGGCCGTTGAGGACGTAGACGCGCAGGTTGCCCTTGCCCGGTGCGGCGACGGCGAGCTTCCCGTCGGTGACGACCCGGGTGTCACCGGTGACGGCGTCCCTGTAGGTGCCGTTGGGGATGCCGGCGTAGGTGGCGGCGTGGGTCACGGTGACCAGGGCGAAGCTGTCCGTCCCGCCCGCCGTGTAGCGGCGCTTGTAGGCGATCTCGCCGCTGATGCCCTCGGTGGAGTACTGGCCCGTCTGGAGGGCGGGGACCGCCCGGCGGATCTCGTTGAGCCGCTGCACGTGCTTGACCAGCGGCTGGGCCAGCGTGGTGGCGACCGTGCCGGTGGCGGTGTCGACCTTGCCGAACTCCGAGGCCTTCACGTCGCCCTCGAGGTGGTCGCCGTAGTAGGCCCGCCCGGTGGTCGCCAGCGGGCAGGTGGGCCCGCAGTCGATCTTCTTGCCCTTCTGGAACTCGATCTCCGAGCCGTAGTAGAGCGTCGGGATGCCGCGGAAGGTCCACATCAGGGACATGTTCTCGGCCCAGGCGTCGGTGCCGCCGGTGTAGCGTTCGCCGCTCTTGTTCGGGCCGTAGTCGTGGCTGTCGACGTAGACGACGTTGTACGTGGCGTCGTTGACGGAGTCGTCGGAGTCCTTCCCGTTGTGGAAGGCGTTGGACGCGTCGCCGAAGTTCATGTGCATGCGCATGTCGATGATGTTCATGCCGGAGAACCTGCTGTGGTCGGGAGCGTGGTAGTCGTTGCCCGACAGGAAGGCGTTGGCGGACGTCGGCTGCGCGGCCGTGCCGGCGTTGTTCTCGTACTCGTACATCTCGAGGGCGGCCTTGGCGTCGTCGGCGCTGTACTCCTTGCGTTCCTTCCAGGTGAAGAACTGCGCGGAGTGGTTGACCGAGCCCCGGTTCCACTTGTCGTTCACGAAGGCGCCGACCTCACCGAAGACGAAGAAGTTCTTCGCGGCCTCGGCGCCGTGCTGCTGGGTGACCCGCTCCTGGATCGCGGGCAGGAAGCGCCGGTTCCAGGTGGTGCGGGGGATGTGCACGGCGGTGTCGACGCGGAAGCCGTCGACGCCCATGTCGATGTACTTGTTGTAGGCGCCGATCAGGTGGTTCTGGACCTTGGCGCTCTCGGTGTTGAGGTCGGCGAGGTCGTCGTGCAGCCAGCAGGACCGGGAGTCCTCGCCCTCCCAGTTGCCCAGCCAGCAGGTGTGGTAGATGTCCTTGGGCCAGGCGCCCGACGTGGCGTTGGGCCACTGGCAGTTGTAGATGCGGTAGCCCTCGGGCGAGGTGGACGGCGTGGGCTGCCCCCAGTTGACGCAGGTGTTGCCGGTGGGCTCCGCGGTGGACCACAGGTCGCCGTTGTAGTACGACTTCCCGGACTTCGGCTCGACGGACAGGCCGTCGTACTCGAAGGCGGAGTTGGGCTCGTCGTAGTACCAGCTCCACTGGGCGTCGCGCACGCCGTAGTGCTTGGGCGTGAACAGCCCCTTGGCTCCCCAGCGGGAGGAGTGGTTGTAGACGACGTCCTGGTAGATCTTCATGCCCTTGGCGTGGGCCGCGTTGATGAGGTCCTGGTAGGACGCGCCGGCCGACTCCAGGCGGCGGTCGACCCGGTAGAAGTCGTAGCCGTGGTAGCCGTGGTAGTCGTAGTCGGAGCGGTTGAGGACCACCGGGGTGATCCAGACGGCCGACATGCCCAGGCCCTTGATGTAGTCGAGCTTGTCGATCAGCCCCTTGAAGTCACCGCGGAACATGGGGTCGTCGTTGGCGGCGTTCCCGGAACGCTCGTGCTGGCTGCCGCCGCGGTTGTTGGAGCCGTCACCGTCGTTGAAGCGGGCGGTGAGGACGAAGTAGATCGGGTCCTTGCGCGGGTCGGTGCCCAGCGGCTTGCCCTGGGCGGGGGCGGGCGGCCGGTCGCCGGTGGTGGCGGAGGCCGGCGCCGAGGCCGCGGACAGGTTGCCGGCCGCGTCGGCGGCGCGGACGGTGAAGGTGTAGGCCGTCCTCTCCTCCAGGTCCGTCACCGACAGCACGGTCGAGCTCACGTCGGTCACCACCGTGCCCTTGGTACCCCCGGTGCGGGTCACCTGGTACGTGGCCACCGACTCGTTGTCGGTGGAGGGCTCCCAGCTCAGGACGACGGCCACGCCGTCGGCCTTGGCCGTCACCTTCGTCGGGACGGTCGGCGCCTCGGTGTCGGGTTCCTCGGCGGCGCAGGGGTCGGCGGCGTTCTTCACCACGACCCGGTCCTTCACGGTGCTCACGCCGGTCGCGATGGTGTAGTCCGAGCCGTTGTTGTTGTCCCACACGCCGTTGCCGTTGTTGAACGCGGCCTTCATCGACGTCGCCGCGCCGAGGTCGACCGTCCTCCTCGTCCAGCCCGTGCAGGCGGCCTCCATGCCGACGCCGGGCACGGTCGTCCAGGCGCCTCCGGCGGGCATGTAGTGCAGGTTCGTGGTGGTCCAGCCGACGCTCGCGGTGGAGTAGTACACGGTGGCGGTGCCGGCGCCCTGGGTGGGGCTGGGGCTGGGATCGGGGTCCGTGCCGCCGGCGCACGGGTCGCTGTGGGCCACGACCCCGTCCTTGACCGTGATGGCGCCGGTGCCCAGGTCGTAGTTCTGTCCCGCGTTGTTGTCCCAGGTGCCGTTGCCGTTGTTGAAGGTGGCCTGCAGCCCGCCGGCCGTACCCAGGGGGACGGTCTTCTTGACCCAGTCCGTGCAGGCGGCCTCCATCGCGACCCCGGGCACGGTGGTCCAGGAGCCCCCGTCCGGGGCGTAGTGCAGGTTGTACGCCGCCCAGTTCTTCGTCTTCGTGTAGTAGAAGACGGTCGCCGTGGACTCGGCGGCGGCCACCGGCACCGCGTCCGCCTCCACGGAGGACGTGGCGGGCATCGCCACGAGCAGGCTGAGTGCGCCGGCGGCGGCCGTGACGGCCGCCAGGAGGCGTCTGGGCGGTCTGTTGCGGGGCGTGCGTTCTTTCATGCGTGATCTCCGGAGGACGGGGCGGCCGGGCCGGGGCCTCAGGGGGCGGCGACCGCCCGCGGGCAGGCGTGCCGCCCCCGTGACCGGTGCCTGACGCGCCGTGAGGGGGAGGGGAGAGACCGGTTGCAAGTTCTGTCGGAATTTTTCTGCAAGGAATTGCGACGGGATGGTTACAGACGCTTGGCAGGGACGTAAAGGGGTCCGGCACGGACTGATGCACTCGCGTCCGGAGATCCGGCAACTGTGCTGATCGACCCGGGAGTTCGACCGGTCAGGCTCCCACGGGACAGCTGATCGATCATGGATCGCCGAGCGCGAAACGCTCCCCCCGCGGGGGCGTCCGGCAGAAGATCCTTCGGGCTCCGGCCACACGCGCGGCCCGTGCCGCTCCGTTGTCCGTGGCTGCCGCTACCGTTCCGGGCCATGGACAAGGATCAGGTGGCCGAGGCGCTCGCCGGCTCCGGGAGGAGCGGCACGCAGGCCCGCGACGAGCTCGTCGCCCGGGGCGCCGAGGTCGTCACCGCCGTGGTGGAACTGCTGTGCGCCGAACCGGAGCGCGTGCCGCGGCACGTGTGCTCCGACGTGCTGGAGCGCATCGGCACGCCCGCGA
>NZ_JACADT010000408.1:0-4843 GCF_013421635.1 Streptomyces sp. UH6
CGGTCGGCGGCCCGCAGTGCCTCCCCCGCCTCGGCCGGCCCGATGCCGGGACGGCCGGCCGCCCGTCCGATCGGTTGCCCGGTCTCCGGCATGAGCGCCCTCCCCTGTGTCCCCACCCTGTGTCCCACCGGCACGCGCGGCCCAGAGTAGCCACCGCCCTCCCCGTCCGTCCGCCCCGCTGCGAGCATGACGGGATGACGGGCGCGGGTGTGGGGCGGCTTCCGGCCGGGTGGACGATCGAGCGGGTGCGGGAGCTGTCCGGGGTCCCGGACGCCGTCGTGGTCGACGACGCCCGGGCGGTGACCCTGGTGGCATGGCCGCCGGACGGCGAGGACCGGCCGGTCACGCCCGAAGTCGTCATCCGACTGGGCGCCTTGGCCGTGGTGAGGGGGGCCGGTGGCGAGGACTGGTACACGGGCCACTTCGAGGACGACGGCAGCGTGTGCTGCTGGTCCGCCGGGACCCTGCACCAGATGCTGCGCGGGCTCTAGGACCCGGTGCGCAGCCGGAGCGAGCACAGCCGGTGCGCAGCCGGAGCGGTGCCGGAGCGAGCACAGCCGGTGCGCAGCCGGAGCGGTGCCGGAGCGAGCACAGCCGGTGCGCAGCCGGAGCGGTGCCGGAGCGAGCACAGCCGGTGCGCAGCCGGAGCGGTGCCGGTTCCGGGGACTCCGCGCGGCGGTTCAGGCGTCCGCCCGCTGGTAGACGAGGGCGTTGACGCCCTTGGGGCTGGTGGTGACGGAGGTGAGCCGGAAGGTGGTGAGGCCCCCGTCGGCGGGGAAGACGGACTTGCCGCCGCCGAGGACCACCGGCATCTGCGTCAGCCGCAGTTCGTCGACCAGCCCGGCGCTCAGCAGGGCACGGGCGACCGAGGCACTGCCCATCACGACGATGTCGCGGCCCTCCTCCTCGCGCAGCGCGCGGATCCGCGCGGGGAACTCCGCGCCGGGCAGGCGGACGGTGTTGTGCCAGGTCAGGTCGGCGTCGCCGAGGCTGTCGGTGACGACGAACTTGCGGATGGCGTTCATCCGGTCGGCGAACGGGTCACCCGCCCGCTCCGGCCAGGCGCCGGCCATGACCTGCCAGGTGCGGCGGCCGAACAGGAGGGCGTCGGCGCCGTTGAGCGCCGCGTCGAAGGCGCCGCCGACCACTTCGTCGTCGAAGTGGGGGGCGGTCCAGCCGCCGTGGGCGAAGCCGCCGTCGGTGTCCTCCTCGGGACCGCCGGGCGCCTGGGTGACGCCGTCGAGGCTGATGAACTCGGTGATCACGACACGCATCTGGATTCGCTCCCCTGGACTTGGTTCTCCGCGTCGGTGCGACGGGCCGCACGGTACGGGACCGTACGGACAGGAGACCGGTGACGAGCCGGAAAGTCATCGGTTCGGCGCTGATCGGGTAGGGGCGGTGGTCCGGTTAGGCTCCGGGCATGACCAATGCTGAGAGTTCGAGGGACGCGGGTCCGGTGTTCGACGTCGAGATCGAGGCGCTGCGCGGCGGCTCCGCGGATCTGGGGCAGTACGCCGGGAAGACGGCGCTGCTGATCGTGAACGTGGCCTCCCGGTGCGGGCTGACGCCGCAGTACAACGGGCTGGAGAAGCTCCAGGAGCGGTACGCGGAGCGCGGGTTCAGCGTGCTGGGCGTGCCGTGCAACCAGTTCATGGGGCAGGAGCCCGGGTCGGCCGAGGAGATCGCGGAGTTCTGCTCGGCGACGTACGGCGTGACCTTCCCGATGACCGAGAAGGTGGAGGTGAACGGCGAGGGCCGGCACCCGCTCTACCGGCGGCTGACGGGCTTCGCCGACGCCGAGGGCCACGCCGGGGACATCCGGTGGAACTTCGAGAAGTTCCTGGTGGACCGGGACGGACACGTGGTGGCCCGGTTCGCGCCGCAGGCGGAGCCGGAGTCGGACGAGGTCGTGGCCGCGATCGAGAAGGTGCTCGGCAGCTGAGCCGCGGGGCCGCGGATCCGCCGGGGTCCGGTGACAGCCGGTGAGACCGGTGAGAAGCGACGGGCCGCGAGGGCCTGGTTGACCTTGCCCTTGGGGCAGGCCGCAGTCTCCACGTCACCGGGCCGGAGGTCCGGTGACGGAGGAGGCCATGAGCATGAGCGACGAGCTGATCGGCATCGGCGCGTTCGCCGCGAGGGTGCGACTGTCCGCGAAGGCGTTGCGGCTGTACGGCCGGCTGGGTCTGCTGCCCCCGGCGTACGTCGACCCGGCGACCGGGTACCGCTACTACCGGCGCGAGCAGGTGGAGCGGGCCCGGACCATCGTGCACCTGCGGCATCTCGACATGCCGCTGGCGGAGGTCGCGGAGGTGGTGGCGCTGATGGGTCACGACGGCCCGGCAGCCGCCGAGCGGGTGGCCGCCTACTGGGCGGACGTCGAGGCGCGGCTCGCCGGGCAGCGGGCGCTCGTGGACTTCCTCCGTGCGCGACTTGACGGAAGGGGTTCCCTGATGAGCGAGCGGTACTCGACGGAGACGGTGGACGTGCCCGGATGCACGGTGCTCACCCTGCAGCGGCACGTCCTGGTCGGCGAGCTGCCGGCCTGGATCGGGGCCACGCTGGACCGGCTGACCGCGGTGGCGGCGGAGGAGTGCGGCGGTGTCGCCGCGGCGCCGTTCGTGGCCTACCACTCGGAGGTGTCGCAGGAGAGCGACGGCCCCGCCGAGGTGTGCGTGCCGGTGCGGGACGCCGACGCGGCGCGGGAGTGGGCGGCGCGGCAGAACAGGGCCGTGACCGTCCGGGAGGAGCCCGCGCGGCGGCTGGCCTTCACCCGCATCACCAAGGCGGAGGTGAGCCAGCCAATGATCCTCAACGCCTTCGAGGCGGTGGAGCGGTGGGTGGCCGGCCAGGGGCTGCGGATCGCGGCGCCGTGCCGTGAGGTGTACTTCGCCGACTGGTCGTCGGCGGGGCCCACGGATCCGGTCTGCGACGTGGCCTATCCGGTCGAGGTCCCCGACGAGGTCCCGGCCCAGGTCGCCGACGAGGTCCCGGCCCAGGTCGCCGACGAGGTCCCGGCCTAGGCCCCCGGCGGTGCCCCTGCCCGCCCGGGCCGGGGCACCGTGCCGGGACCTCGGCCGGCGGGGGTCGGCGGGGGTCAGGGGCTCTCCGGTTCGGGGCAGGGCGTGCCGCGCGGTATCCGGTAGTGGGCCGCGAGGCGGTAGGTGCCGGCGGCGGGGGCGTCCAGGACGGTCCAGGCGACGCCCCAGGCGTCCTCCTCGCCCTCGGTCACGCAGCCGTGCACGTTCGGCCCGGCCGGCTCCGGCGGCGGGACGGCCTCCCCGTCGGCGTCGAAGAGGCCCAGCCACGGCGAGTGGGCCACCCGCACGGTGTACCGGCCGGGGCGCGGCACGTGGAGGACGATTCCCTCCTCGTCGGCCCGGACGACCCGCGCCGGCGGGTCGGCCAGCGGGGTGGGGTCGGTGACGGCGTACATCCGCCAGTTGTCGTCGGCCCACACCTCCTTCAGGTAGGGCAGGCCGCCCTCGATCAGTTCGCGTTCCCGGCGGCCTCCCTCGCCGTCGGGTGAGCCGTGGAGCGGCAGGACGACGTGGTGGACGGCCCAGCGGCGCAGCCACTCGCGGTAGCTGCCGGCGTCGAGCGAGCCGTCGTAGAAGAGCGGGTTGCGTTCCCGGTCCGCCTGGCGGTTCCAGCCGCGGGCCAGGTTGACGTACGGGACCAGCGCGGAGGACTCCGCGTGCGAGCTGGCGGGGACCACCTCCACACGGCCCCGGCCGGTGTCGGGTTCCTTCAGCCGGTCGACCAGCGGGGCGAGGTTGCGGGCCCAGATCGCGTCGGGCTTCATGCTCACCACGTCGTTGACGGTGCTGACCCCGACCCAGCCGGCGAAAACGGTGAACGAGAGCAGCGCCGCGTACCAGCGCCGTGAGCGCGGCTCGGTGAACGGCAGCACGGCCAGCAGGGCGGCCCCGCCGAACAGCATGGGCAGGCGGGTGATGTTGGAGCCGATCTGCGAGCTGACCGCCCACACCAGCAGCACCGCGACGGCGTAGACGACGCAGGTGACCCGCACGGTGCGCCACCCGGACGGTGCCACCGCCCACACCAGGAGCGCCACGGTCAGCGGCCCGAGCGTGGTGGTGACGCCCATCGGCTGGGTGCCGGAGAACGGGAACAGCCAGGCGGACACCGCCACCACCAGCGCCGGTCCGAGCCCCAGCGCCCATGCGCCGGGGCGGCGGTGCTGGAGGAAGAGCGCGACGGCCACCAGGCCGAGGAACAGCCCGGCCACCGGCGACGCCATGGTGGCGAGCGCGGCCAGCGGGGCGGCGCACCACGCCTTGACCCAGCGCCGCCGGTGCCACGGGCTCGGCATGCAGAAGACGGCCGCGATCGTGGCGAGTGCGAAGAGCACGCCCAGGCCGAAGGTGACCCGGCCGGAGACGGCGTTGCAGAACAGTCCGAACACCCCGGCGAGGGCGGCCGGCCACACGTGGCGGCGTCCCTGCGGGGGCCCCGGCGTGGCTCCCGGGGCGGGCCGCGCGGTGGGGCCGGTGCGGGCGTGACAGAGGATCAGGGTGAGCAGGCCGGCGGAGAGGGTGCCGGAGAGCATCATCGTGGTCCGCACCCCGAGGACGTGCATCAGGTAGGGCGAGACCACGCTGTAGGAGACCGGGTGCATGCCGCCGTACCAGGCCATGTTGTAGGCCGAGCCGGGGTTGCGGCCGACGAACTCGGCCAAGGCGTCCTGGGCGGCGAGGTCGCCACCACTGTTCGCGAACGCGAAGAACCAGAGGACGTGCAGGGCTCCGGCGAGGGCGGTGACGGCGGTCGCCGGGTGGCGCAGGACGCGGACGGCACGACCGGGGGTGACGGCGGGCGG
>NZ_JACADT010000409.1:0-4824 GCF_013421635.1 Streptomyces sp. UH6
AGCCGGTCCCGCAGCCGCTCCGCCGCCCCGCGCCGGTCCCGCCACCAGCCGTCGGGGACGGAACCGACCACGTTGGCCGCGTCGACGATCACCAGGAGAGGGGCCGAGGTCATACGCCCAGGCTCTCACGCACCGCCCGGCCCCCGGAACGCCGAACGGGCCCGGGACGTCCACAGGGACGCCCGGACCCGTCGCGGGGGTTCGGAGGGAACCGCCCGGCCGGAAGGCTCCGGCCGGGACCGCCGGCGTTACGCCGGGACCGACGCCACGCCCGGCGCCAGGAACCGCTTGCCGTTGACCCGCTCGGCGACGCCCTCACGGTCCAGGTACGGCGTGATGCCGCCCAGGTGGAAGGGCCAGCCCGCACCGGTGATCAGGCACAGGTCGATGTCCTGGGCCTCGGCCACGACGCCCTCGTCGAGCATCAGGCCGATCTCCTGGGCGACCGCGCCCAGCACCCGCTCGCGGACCTGCTCCTCGGTCAGCACGGCGTCGCCCTGCTGCAGGAGCGCGGCGACCTCGGGGTCCAGCTCCGGCTTGCCGGAGTCGTAGACGTAGAAGCCGCGCTTGCCGGCCTCGACGACCCGCTTGAGGTTGGCGGAGACGGTGAAGCGGTCCGGGAACGCGCGGTGGAGCGTCTCGGAGACGTGCAGGCCGATCGCCGGGCCGACCAGCTCCAGCAGCACCAGCGGGGACATCGGCAGGCCCAGCGGCTCGACCGCCTTCTCCGCCACGGCCACCGGGGTGCCCTCGTCGATCACGTTCTGCACCTCGCCCATGAAGCGGGTGAGGATGCGGTTGACGACGAACGCCGGGGCGTCCTTCACCAGCACCGCGGTCTTCTTCAGCTTGCGGGCGACGGCGAACGCCGTGGCCAGCGAGGCGTCGTCGGTCCGCTCGCCGCGGACGATCTCCAGCAGCGGCAGGACGGCGACCGGGTTGAAGAAGTGGAAGCCGACGACCCGCTCGGGGTTCTTCAGCTTCGACGCCATCTCGGTGATCGACAGCGAGGAGGTGTTGGTCGCCAGGATCGCGTGGGCCGGGGCGACGGCCTCGACCTCGGCGAACACCTGCTGCTTGACGCCCATCTCCTCGAAGACGGCCTCGATGACGAAGTCCGCGTCCGAGAAGCCCTCGGCCTTGTCCAGGACACCGGTGACCAGGGCCTTGAGGCGGTTGGCCTTGTCCTGGTTGATGCGGCCCTTGCCGAGCAGCTTGTCGATCTCGGCGTGGACGTAGCCCACGCCCTTGTCGATGCGCGCCTGGTCGATGTCGGTCAGCACGACCGGCACCTCGAGGCGGCGCAGGAAGAGCAGCGCGAGCTGCGAGGCCATCAGGCCGGCGCCGACGACGCCCACCTTGGTGACCGGGCGGGCCAGCGACTTGTCCGGCGCGCCGGCCGGGCGCTTGGCGCGCTTCTGCACCAGGTTGAAGGCGTACAGACCGGAGCGCAGCTCGTCGCCCATGATGAGGTCCGCGAGGGCCTCGTCCTCGGCGTCGTAACCGGCCTGCAGGTCGCCGTTCTTGGCGTCGGCGATGATCTGCAGCGCGCGGTAGGCGGCCGGGGCCGCGCCGTGCACCTTGGAGTCGGCGACGAACCGGCCGCGCTCGACGGCCTTGTCCCAGCCCTCGCCGCGGTCGATCTCCGGGCGGTCGACGACGATCTCGCCCTTGAGGACGGCGGCCGTCCACACCAGCGACTGCTCGAGGAAGTCCGCGCCCTCGAACAGGGCGTCGGCGATGCCCAGTTCGAAGACCTGCTTGCCCTTGAGCTGGCGGTTCTGGCTGAGCGAGTTCTCGATGATCACCGAGACGGCCTTGTCGGCGCCGATCAGGTTCGGCAGCAGGGTGCAGCCGCCCCAGCCGGGGACCAGGCCGAGGAAGACCTCGGGGAGGGAGAACGCGGGCAGCGCGGCGGAGACCGTGCGGTACCGGCAGTGCAGACCGACCTCGACGCCGCCGCCCATGGCCGCGCCGTTGTAGTACGCGAAGGTCGGGACGGCGAGCGTGGCCAGACGCTTGAAGACGTCGTGGCCGCCCTTGCCGATCGCCACCGCGTGGTCGCGGTCCTTCAGCGCCTCGACGCCTTTGAGGTCCGCGCCGACGGCGAAGATGAACGGCTTGCCGGTGACGCCGACGCCGACGATCTCACCGGCCGCGGCCTCACGCTCGACCTGGTCGATCGCCGCGTCCAGCTTGGCCAGCGACTGCGGGCCGAAGGTGTTCGGCTTGGTGTGGTCGAAGCCGTTGTCCAGGGTGATCAGGGCGAAGCGGCCCGCACCCAGGGGGAGGTCGAAGTGGCGTACGTGCGCCTCGGTGACGACCTCGTCGGGGAAGAGCGCGGCGGCGCCCTTCAGAAGCTCGGCGACGTTGCTCACTTGTCCCCCTCGAAGTTCGGGTTCTCCCAGATGACCGTGGCGCCCATGCCGAGGCCGACGCACATCGTCGTCAGGCCGTAGCGGACGTGCGGCTGGTCCTCGAACTGGCGGGCCAGCTGCGTCATCAGGCGCACGCCGGAGGAGGCCAGCGGGTGGCCGTAGGCGATGGCGCCGCCGTACTGGTTGACGCGGGCGTCGTCGTCGGCGATGCCGTAGTGCTCGAGGAAGGCGAGCACCTGGACGGCGAAGGCCTCGTTGATCTCGAACAGGCCGATGTCCGAGATGGACAGGCCGGCCTTGGCCAGCGCCTTCTCGGTGGCCGGGATCGGGCCGTAGCCCATGACCTCGGGCTCCACGCCGGCGAAGGCGTAGGAGACCAGGCGCATCTTGACCGGCAGGCCGTTCTCCGTGGCGAACTCCTCGGAGGCGAGGAGGGCCGCGGTGGCGCCGTCGTTCAGACCGGCGGCGTTGCCCGCGGTGACGCGGCCGTGGACGCGGAACGGCGTCTTGAGGCCGGCCAGGTTCTCCAGGGTGGTGCCCGGGCGCATCGGCTCGTCGGCGGTGACCAGGCCGAAGCCGGTCTCGCCCGCGTCGGCGTTGGTGCGGCGGACGGAGATCGGGACCAGGTCCTGCTGGATCTTGCCGTTCGCGTAGGCCTTGGCGGCCTTCTCCTGGGAGGCGACGGCGTACTTGTCCGCGCGCTCCTTGGTGATCGCCGGGTAGCGGTCGTGCAGGTTCTCGGCGGTCATGCCCATGAACAGGGCGGACTCGTCGACCAGCTTCTCGCTGACCAGTCGCGGGTTGGGGTCCACGCCCTCACCCATGGGGTGGCGGCCCATGTGCTCCACGCCGCCGGCGATGACGGCGTCGTAGGCGCCGAAGGCGATGGAGCCGGCGGTGGTGGTCACCGCGGTCATCGCGCCCGCGCACATGCGGTCGATGGAGTAACCCGGGACGGACTGCGGCAGACCCGCCAGGACGCCCGCCGTGCGGCCCAGGGTCAGGCCCTGGTCACCGATCTGGGTGGTCGCGGCGATGGCGACCTCGTCGATCTTCGCCGGGTCGAGGCCCGGGTTGCGGCGCAGCAGCTCCCGGATCGACTTGACCACGAGATCGTCGGCGCGGGTCTCGTGGTAGATGCCCTTCGGGCCCGCCTTGCCGAACGGGGTGCGGACGCCGTCGACGAAGACGACGTCCCTGACGGTACGAGGCACGATGGCTCTCCTCCAGGGATGCGGTACGGCACTGCTGCGCGAGCGGGCCCGTCCAAGTCTGAGCGCCCGCTCACCCGTCATGCTACTTGCGAGTAACCATAGTGCCCACCCCCGCGGTGCCAAGCGGCGAAGGTCACACCCTAACGAGGGGCTCCGGTCCGCCCGGGTGACCCGCCCCGGTCCCTCCGGGGCCGGGACGGACCGGGGGCGGGGGTCACTTCACGTCGGGCACCTTCAGCCGGTCCCAGCTGGCCCTGCCCGGCGTCCCGTCCGCGTCCGTGCCGCTGAAGCCCAGCTTCCGCTGCCAGGCCGCGTAGGAGCGGCGGTCGGCCTCGGTCCACTCGGGGCCGGGGCCCTGCTGGTAGCGGCCGCAGCCCTCGGCCACCAGCCGGCGGCCCATCGCGGTGATCACCGGGGACCTGCGCCCCGCGCGGAAGAACGCCGCGCCGGGGAACGGCTCGTACGAGGGCTTCGGCGCCGGCTTCGCCGGGGGCTTGGGCACGGGCTTCGCCGGCGGTTCGGGCGAGGGCTCCGCGTCACCGCCGTCCTTCAGCCGGCCGGCTATCCGCCCCCGCATGCCGTCCATGGTGAAGCCGCGCGGGTCCACCTTGCCGGGCTGCCACTCCTTGTGGCCGATGACCGACCGCTCGCTCCACCCGTGGTACCGGCAGATCGCGGCGGCGACCTTCTCGATCGCCTCCTTCTGCGCCTCGGGCCAGGGGTCCTTGCCGTCGCCGAGATTGACGCACTCGAAGCCGTAGAAGTGGCGGTTGCCGTCGGTGTCGGCCTCGTTGTCGGCCGGCAGCGGTCTCTCGTCGACGACGGCGTCCAGCACCTGGCGGTCGCCCAGCCCCGCGTGGTTGGCCCTGCCGTTGCCGACCAGGTGGACGTGGCCCTTCTTGTCGACGACGCCGTGGCACAGCGGCCCGGGCAGGCCGGAGTAGCCGTTGTAGCAGATGTTCACGGACGCCTCGGTGCCCGAGGTGACCGTGTGGTGGATCATGACGCCGTTGACCGGGCCCCAGGGGCCCTTGGCGTTGCGGTGGTGCGTGCGCCAGTTGCGCACCTCGTGCACCGTCAGGCCCTCGGCGCGCAGGATCTCCACCATCCTGGACGCGCTCAGCGGCTGTGCCATCACCGGTCCCCTTCCGTCGTGGCCCCGGACTCCTCCGCGGCCTGTGATCCGTCCTGCGCGGGGGCGGACCGCGCGGGGGCGGACTCGGCGGCGAGTT
>NZ_JACADT010000041.1:0-15482 GCF_013421635.1 Streptomyces sp. UH6
GCTCACGTTCGACCGGGTGGCGAAGGAGGCGGGGGCGAGCCGGACCACCCTCCACAAGTGGTGGCCCTCGCCCGGCGCGCTCGCGGCGGAGGCGTACTTCGCCCGCAGCCGCCCGGTGCTCGACTTCCCCGACACCGGTGACCTGCGCGCCGACCTGGTCACCCAGCTCCGCGCCTTCGTCCACTGGCTGAAGGACGAGGGCGCGGAGCGGCCGGTGACGGAACTCGTCGGCGCCGCCCAGACCGACCCGGACGTGGCCAGGGCGTGGTCGGAGAACTACGCGCGGCCCCGCCGCGAGCTGGCGCGCGAGCGGCTGCGCGCCGCCCAGCGGCAGGGCCTGCTGCGTGCGGACGCCGACCTGGACATCGTCGTGGACCAGTTGTGGGGCGCCTGCTACCACCGGCTGCTCGTGCTCAGGACGCCCTTCGACGCGTCCCTCGTCCCCCGTCTGGTCGACCAGGCGCTGCGCGGAGCGGCGCCCCGCTGAGGGCGGCGGCCTCGGGCCGGGGGTGGTGTCAGAGCAGACCGTGCCGGGGCGGACGGGTGCTGTGCAGCGTCTGACGGCCGATGTGCTGGAGCTTCCAGCGGGCGGGGTCGTGCAGGGTGTGGGTCCGGGCGTCCCGCCAGTACCGGTCGAGGCCGAGGGTGCCGAGGGCGGACCGGGTGCCGGACACCTCGAACAGGGCGCTGGCGACCTCCACCGCCGCCCGCCCGGCGGTGACCTTGGCGGCCGCCACGGCGAGCGAGGCCTCCGCCGCGCTGTCGTCGGTCAGGTCCGCGCGGGCCGCGTCCACCGCCCGCGCCGCGGCGCGGAGCAGCGCCTCGGCGGCCCGGACGTGGACGGTGAGTTCCCCGAAGCGCTGGATCAGCAGCGGGTCGTCGAAGGCCTCCGGATAGCCGGCCTCCACGCCCTCGAACCAGGGGCGGCTCTTGGTCCGGACGAAGGCGACCGCCTCGGCGAGCGCGCCGTCCGCGATGCCCGCGTCGATCGCCGCGTGCAGCAACTGGGCGACCGCGCCGTGCAGTTGCGGCCCCTCGAAGGTGAGGTGATGGGGCACGACGCGGTCGGCGGGCACCGGCACCCCCTCCAGCCGGACGGTGCCGCTGGCCGTGGTGCGCTGCCCCAGTCCGTCCCAGTCGTCGACGACGGTCAGCCCCTCGGCGTCCCGCGGCACGTAGGCGACGTGCAGGTTGCCGTCCGCCGCACGGGCGAGCACGGGGATCCAGTCGGCGAACAGCGCTCCGGTGCAGTAGTGCTTGACGCCGGTCAGCAGGTACGAGCCGTCACCGGACGGAGCGGGGTCCAGCCGGGTGCGGATGTCCTGGACGTGCCGGGTGCCCGCCTCGGACTGGGCGTTCCCCAGGCGCCTGCCGGCGAGGATCTCGCCGAAGAAGAACTTCTGCTGCTCCGGCGTGCCCACGCGGCGCAGGACGTTCACGTAGACGAAGTGGCTCTGCGGGATCTGCGCCAGGCTGGCGTCGGCGGAGGCGAGCAGGCGGAAGACCTCGGCGAGGGTCTCCTGCCGGACGTCCGCCCCGCCGGACTCCGCCGGCACGGTGACCGCCAGCAGTCCGGAGGCGGACAGCTCGTCCAGTTCCCGTTCGGGCAGCAGGCGTTCGGCGTCCCGGCGGGCGGCGTCGTGCCGGAAGCGTTCGGCCAGCTCCGCGGCGACGGCGAGGGCCTCGGCGTCGTCGGCGATCACGTGGGCGGGCGGGGACAGGGAGGGAGCGGTTGCCATGGTGGCTGCTTTCGTCGGGAGTCTCGGAGGATGGAGGACGACGTGCCCGGCGCGGCTCCGGCGACCCGCCACCTCCCCGTCCTCCCGTTCCGCCGGCCCCCACCGTTCCGCCGGTCCGTCGTTCCTACGGCGGAGCCCCGCCCGGGGGGCGAGGGGTTCCGTCGCGAGGAGGAACGACCTGCCCGGTGGGGGGGGTGGTGGGGCGCGGGGCGGCGTTCGGGACCCGGGGCACAGGGGCCGACCCGCCACCCGTGGGCCCGGCGGGGGCTTCGGCAGCCGTGGACCGGCACGGTCCGGTGAGGCGCGGAGCGCCGGGCGGCGCGAGGGCGCCCTGGAGCGGACGCGCGGGGCCGGAGTCCTCCGGTCGTCAGGCCGTACGACAGAGCGCCGCCGCGACCCGGACCAGGTCGACACAGCGGCGGGAGGTGAGCGTCCGGCGCAACATGGCTCGATGCAAGCAGAACGCCCCGGCAGCGTCAACAGCCCCTCCAACAGGCGGGATCGACGCCCTCAGGACCACCGGCCCCGGCACCGCGCGGCAGGGCGATGATCGCTTGGATGGAGGCCGGCAAGGGCTTGAGTGCCGAGGTGGCCAGGAGCGCCGCCCGCCCCACCGTTCCAGCTGGTCACGGGGCCTGGAAATGGGTCACGGTCAGCGCCGTGTCCCACCGGGCCGCGGCCAGGTCGTCGAGGCGGATCATGAATTTCGTGTAGTGCTCCGCGTAGGTCCGGGCCTCCTGGGCGAGCGGTATCCATTCGCTCGCCAGCCGGAGCGCGTCCTCGTCCGCGTAGGAGAGCCACTCCCCGTTCGCGAGGGTCTTCGCCAGGACGCTGCCGACCGTCACCTCGTCGTCGGCGTACCCGCCGATGACGAGGTGGGCGCCGGACGGCCAGAGGTCATGGGCCAGGGACCGGAGTTCGTCCAGGTGCGGCAGTTCACGCTCCATGTACCGGGACAGCTTCTGCTGGAAGGGGGACATGTCCTCCCATTCGAGGTCCTCCCAGAACTCGTGCCAGTCCTCGTCGCCTTCCTCGAGCCACAGGGGCAGATCGGCCCTGAGCTCGGCGCGGACGTCGATCCGCTCGCCGACGCGCACGGAGCCGGGGGGTTCCGCGACCGCGGTCGCGGTGCCGTCCGGTACGTGCACGACACGCGCGTACTGCCCCGGATCGGCCCGCCCGTCGCCGAAGTCCCTCTCCTGGTGGACGAAGAAGAGCAGTGTCCCGTCCGCCGGCAGGTCGAAGCCGTCGACCCTCGGCAGCGCCCCGCAGTCGACGGAAAGGAGCAACGGCAACGGAACGTCCCCGGCGGTCGGCCACTCCATGCCCACCGGCAGCCGGGGCAGGCCGCCGATGTGCCCGACCGGAGGACCGTCGCCGCCCCCGGACATGCCGATCGCCAGACGAAGGTGCCGGCTGAACCTGCTGATTTCCTCGTCCGGAACGCCCAGCTCGAGGGCCGCCCGACGAAACTCTCCCTGATGATCCATGCCCGGGAAGATATGCCCTTTCCCACCTGGCCGCGCCTTCGGGGCGCAACCCCCGTGCACCATGCGGACCCTGGGGTCAGACGGCCCCGCCGAGCTGGTCCGCCAGGAGTTCCGCGAACTCCTCGGGGGTGAGGACCCGCACGCCGAGCTGCTCCGCCTTGGCGGCCTTGCCGCTGAGCTTGCCGCCCGCGGCGGGCGCGGCGACGAGGTAGGCGGTCGCGGCGGTGACGCTGTCGCTCGCCTTTCCGCCCGCCCGCCCGATCAGGTCCTTCACGCCGGTGCGGCTGAGGTCGGCGAGCGGGCCGGTCATCCTCCCGGTGACGACGACCTTCATCGGACGGCCGTCCTCGCCGACCAGCGGGCCCTCCCCGGCGCTCTCGTCGACCGGTTCGGTCATGGTGGCCCCGGCGGCGATCATCTTGTCGATGACGGGGGCGAGTTCGGCGAAGGCGGCGACGATGCCCGGCGCCTTCTCCGCGCCGATGCCCTCGACCTCCCGCATCGCCTCCGCGTCCGCCGCCCGGATCGCGTCCATCGAGCGGAAGTGCGCGGCGATCCGCTGCGACAGACGCCGCCCGGTGTTGCGGATGCCGAGCGCGCACACCTGCCGGCTGAGCGGCCTCGCCCGGGCGGCCTCGATCTGCGCGAGGAGGCTCGCGCCCCGCTTCGCGCTCCCGGCCGCCTCGGACAGCGTCTCCAGGCCGAGGGTGTACAGATCGGCGATGTCGGTGACGGCGCCCGAGGCGACCAGCGCGTTCACGTACGTGGTGCCCAGGCCGTCGATGTCGAGGCAGTCGCGCTGCGCCGCGTAGGCGATCAGCGCGGGCAGACGGCAGGCGGCGCCCTTGACGCACCGCCATCTCTCCTGGCTCTTGTCGATCCCGCCGCCGCAGTGGGGGCACGCCTCCGGGAGCGGCACCTCGACCGCGTCCGCCGGACGCAGTCCCACGACGGCGGACTGCACCCGGGGGATGATGTCTCCGGCCTTGTACACGGTGACCGTGTCGCCGAGGTGGAGGTCGCGGCGGCGTATGTCGGCCGGGTTGTGCAGCGTGGCGTACTCGACGACGCTGCCGTCGATCTCCACCGGCTCCAGCCGCGCGCGCGGGGCGAGCACGCCGGTGCGGCCCACGTTCCACTCCACCTCCAGCAGCCTGGTGGTGCGCTCCACCGCGGCCAGCTTGTACGCGACCGCCCAGTGCGGGAAGCGGGACCCGTACCCCGCCGCCCGCTGATCCTCCGCGGCGTCCGCCTTCACGACGACGCCGTCGATGCCGAACGGCAGACCGGGCCGCATCGCCTGGATCTCCTCGACGCGCGCCTGCACCTCCTCGATCGTCCGCACGAACCGCACCGCCGCCGGGTTGTCGCGGGTGGTGCGCACCCCGGCCTCCGAGAGCGCGGTCAGCACCTGGGAGTGCGACGCGTCCGCCGGCAGGAAGGACCCGCCGTCGAGGGCGACCGCGCCGTACGCCCAGAACGTCATCGCCAGCCGGTACGGCCGGTCCTTGGCGCGCAGGGTGCCGGCGGCGCCGTTGCGGGGGTTGGAGAACACCTTGGCGCCGTGCTCGGCGCGGATCTCGTTGGCCCGCTCGAACTGCGCCTGGGTGAAGAGGACTTCGCCGCGCACCTCGACCGTCACCGGAACGTCGAGCCGCTCCGGGAGTCCTTCCACGGTGCCGATCACATGGCTGACGTCCTCCCCGGACCGCCCGTCGCCGCGGGTGACGACCCGCTCCAGCCGCCCGTCGCGGTAGCGGGCGGCGATCGCCGCGCCGTCCAGTTTGGGCTCCACGGTGAAACCGCCCCCGACCGGGCGGCCCAGACGCCGCTGCAGGCTCTCGCCCCAGGCGGCCAGCTGCCCGGCGGAGAAGACGTTGTCCAGCGACAGCATCGGCACGGTGTGCGCGACGTCACCGGCCGGCGCGGCGCCCGCCGCGACCTGACGGGTGGGTGAGTCGGCCGCCACCTCGCCGGGGTGCGCCTGCTCGTAGGCGGCTATCGCGAGCAGTTCCCGGTCGTACGTCGCGTCGTCCATCACGCTCTCGGTGGCGATGTCGCCGTCGCCGCCGTAGTAGGCCCGGGCGGCCGCGCGCACCCGGGCGATCGCGGCCGTGTAGCGGGCAGGGGTCGTCAGCGCCTCGACGGCGGGAGAAGTCGTCATGGGGACCACTCTTCCGCAGGGGTACGACAATCCGGAGCGGACCGTTCCGCCGTCGCCCGGGGCAGGATGTACTCCGTACACGACCCGGACCGAGGAGCCACCGCGTGAAGCTCACCCAGGAGCAGGTGTTCGCCTGGCGGCTGCGGAGGCAGAGCCTCGCGCCGCGGACCACGGCGTCGGTCGCCGAGATCGTCGGACGGCTCGCCGGGGTGCAGGCCCAGGTCGCGTCGTCGGCGGAGCTGGCGATCACCACCCGGCAGCTCCGCCCGGCCGCGGGAGCCGTGGAGAAGGCGCTGGACGGCGGGGAGGTCGTCAGGACCTGGGCCATGCGCGGCACCCTCCACCTGCTGACGTCCGGCCACCTGGCGGCGTACCTGTCGCTGATGGCCGCGGCGCGGACCTGGGAGAAGCCGTCCTGGCAGCGCGCCTTCGGAGTGACGCCGGCCCAGATGACGGCCCTGGGCGAGGCCGTGGACGAGGTGCTGGACGGGCGGACGATGACCCGCCAGGAGCTGACGGCCGCCCTGGTCGCCCGCCCCGGCTTCGCCGGACTCGAGGAGCAGCTGACCTCCGGCTGGGGCGCGGTGCTCAAGCCGCTCGCCTGGACGGGGAGGCTCTGCCACGGGCCGAGCCAGGGGAACCGGATCACCTTCACCTCCCCGCGCGCACGGGTCCCGGGCTGGACCGGCGTACCGGAACCGGAGGAGGCCGCCCGGACCGCCGTCCCCGCCTACCTGGGCGCCCACGGGCCGGCGACCCCGGAGGCCTTCGACGCCTGGCTGACCCGCGGTTCCTCCCGCAAGGCGGCGCTGCGCGGCTGGTTCGCCTCGCTGGGCGAGGAGCTGGCGCGGGTGGAGGTCGACGGCACGACGTGCTGGGCGCGGGCGGAGGACCTGGACGCGCTGGCCGCCGCCCGGCCCTCGCGGGAGGTGCGGCTGCTGCCCGGCTTCGACCAGTACCTCCTGGGGGCCGGCACCTCCGACACCCGGATCCTGAGCGCGGAGCGCCGCAAGGCCGTGAGTCGCGCCGCCGGCTGGATCTCCCCCGTGGTCGTGCACCGGGGACGCGTGGTGGGGGTCTGGGAGTTCGCGGACGGCACGGTCGACGTCCAGTTGTTCGGCGAGTGCCCGCAGGCGCCCCGGAAGGCGCTGGAGGCGGAGGCCGCGCACCTGGCCGCCTGCACCGGCCGGGCGGCGGCGCTGTCGGTCCGCACGGTCTGACCACGCGTCTCCACGGACCGGCCGCGCACCTCTCCACGGCCGGACCACGCGCCCTCTCCACGGCCGGACCACGCACCGCTGCACGGCCGGACCGCGTACCCCCGCACGAAACGGACCTCTCGCCTCCGGCACACCGTGCCCGCGGCGACGGTTCCGGCGCGTCCCCCCGGACGCCCGGTCGATGACGCGCGGGTACCCCGGAAGTTAAGACTCCTGTTCCCCCTGTCCGGACCCTTGATCCTCCTGTGACCACTGGGACAGAATCGCCGCCAGCCGGCGACAGGCCCACAACCGCACCGCCGTGCGTGGCCGTTGACGTGCCGTCGATGCCGGACCAGCAGGGACGCCTGTCCCGTTGCCCGATTGGAGAGCACATGGCTGAGCAGACGCAGCACGAAGAGCCCCTGTTCGAGGAGTTCGACCACGCGGTGTACGCCCGCTGTTCGAACAACAACATGCCGATGTTCGCGACCTTCGTCCCGCTCAGCGAGAACGAGCAGGCCGTGGTCGACGAGGCGCTCGCGCTCTCGTAACCCGCCCGCTCACGCGACTCGGTCGCTTTCCGCTGGTGCGGGACCGCGGTCCCGCACCAGTGGTCCCGGAGCCCGGTGCCACGAACCGATCTAGGAGTGGGATGTACAGCACCACCCCCCTGCTGTTGAGCACCTCGGCGACGCTCCTCTCGGGCGACCGGGTCTTCGTGGGGAACCAGCCCGACGACTTCGCGATCGGCCCGCTGGCCGGTCCGGCGGACAGGATCTGTGTCCTGGGGCTCGGCTACGGGGGGTCGCTGCGGCCGCTGCGGGCGACGGCGCCCGGGAGCAGCATCACCGCCGTGGATCTCGACCCGGACATGGCGGGCGTCACCGGCGCGCTCTTCCGGCAGCACTTCCCCGCCGTGGGGTTCGACGCGGTGGTGGCCGACGCGGCCGCCTTCCTCGACGGGTCCGACCTCTACGACCTCGTCGTCATCGACGTGTACGCGGGTGAGTCCTACCCCGCGTTCATCCTCCGGGAGCCGTTCTGGCAGCGGGTGCGGCGGGCTCTGGCTCCCGGCGGGACCGCCCTGCTCAACGCCTGGGGGCTGCCCGCCCATCTGGAACCGCTGCTCCCGCCCTCTCCCCAGCACCGGCTGGCCTCCCTGCTGGCCCCGCTGTGGCCGGACGCCCGCTACCTGTCGTGCCGCCGCAACATGACGGTCGTCCTCCGCGACGCCTCCGACGCCGCGCCGCACCGGACGGCCGCCCCCTCCCCGTCCCTCTCCCCGTCCGCCTCCGCCTCCGCCGACGCGCTGACGCCCGTCGACCGGGCCGTGACGGCGTTGCAGCGGCTCCGGCTGGCGCACGCGGAGGAGTTCCGCGTGCCCGCCGGTTCCCCCGCGCCGACCGGTACGGAGGACGTCCCCGTCACCCCCGAGCAGCTGGACGCGGAGATGGCCCGCCGCTGGCCCGCCATGCTGGCCGAGGTCCGCACGCACGCCGAGGCGGTCGGCGCGGACACCTCGGTGATCGGGACGCGCGAGTTCTACACGCGCCCGGACGTGGCGGTGCCGGTCACCCTGGAACTCGCCCGGCGCGGCCGTCCGGCGGCCGCCCTGCTGCCCAACGTGGCCGCTTCGCTCACCTTCGCCGGGGACACCTCGCTCGGCTGGTTCGGGGAGTGGGTGGCGAACGAGGCGGAGTCGCTGGCCGCGGAGCACCCCGACTGGCTGGTGCGTACGGCGCTCCCGCAGGCACTGTGCATGGCCGCCAACCCGCTGGTCCCGGCCTGGTCCTGGACGGATCCGCTGCTGAAGCGCGTCGCCTCGGTGACGGCGGGCTCATGAGCGGGGCGTCCACCGCCCCGAGGACGCCGCTGCCGTCGAGGTTCTGGATCTTCTGGTCCTGTCTGACGGCCGGCAGCGCGGCGGACGGCATGACGCTGATCGCGCTGACCTGGGCGGCGTCCACCGTGACGGACAGCGCCCTGGCCATCTCCCTGGTCGCCATGGCGGAGCGGCTGCCCTGGCTGCTGTTCGCCCTCCCCATGGGGGCCGTCGTCGACCGTCTGCCCCGGATCGCGCTGATGGCGGCGGCGGGGGCGGCCCGTGCCGTCGCGATGCTGGCGCTGGGCGGTCTGCTCCTGACGTCGGACGTCTCCATAGGCCTCTTGGTGGCCTTCGCCCTGTTCTTCGGGACGACCGAGGTCGCCTACGGCATCGCCGCCGACACCGCGGTCCCGCTGCTCGCCGCGGGCGGCGTGGCCCAGGCCAACGGCCATGTCCGGGCCAGTCAGATCCTCTCCAACGACTTCGTCGGCCGTCCCCTCGGCGGGCTCCTCCTCAAGGCCGGACTGGCGGTGCCCTTCCTCGGCAACGCCCTGCTCAACGGGGCGTCGGCGGGGCTCCTCCTGGCGCTGCGCCGCCGGATCGAGGACCCGTCGCCGCGGTCCGCCCGGGACGGCTCGGTCGGGGCGCAGGCGCTCCACGGTCTGCGCCTCGTCCGGCGCGATCCGCTGCTGCGTCTCCTCGCGGGCAGCGCGGCGGTGCTGAACACCTTGTACGCGGCGATGCTGGCGGGGCAGGTGCTCTTCGTCCGCGAATCCCTCGGCCTCGGTTCCCTCGGGTACGCCCTGCTGCTCTCGGCGGCGGCGGTGGGCGGCGTGGCCGGCAGCCAGTACGCGCGCCGCCTGCTGGACCGGCTGGGCGCCGCCCGCTCCCTGCTGACGGCCCTGCTGACCATGGCGCTGTGCTTCCTCGGCGTCGGGTTCCTGCCCACCGCGCCGGTGGTGGTCGTGCTCTACGCGACGGCCTCCGCGGCCGTGGCGTTCTGGAGCGTCAGCACCCTGACCCTGCGCCAGCTGGCCGTCGGGTCGCACGTGCTGGGCCGGGTCAACGCGACCTTCCGCATGGTGACGTTCGGGATGAGCGTGGTCGGCATGCTCCTCGGCGGCGTCCTCGTGGAGGCGGCCACCGGGCCGCTGGGCGCCGAGCAGGCCCTGCGGGTCCCCTACTGGCTGGCCGGCGCGCTGTACCTGCTGCTCCTCGTCTTCCTGAAGCCCCGGCTCACCGCGGCCGGTTCCGACGTACGAGAGGAAGGAGAACCCGATGGACAAGACGCTCCAAGTGGTCGATGACTTCTACGCCGACCCGGACCGGGTGCGCGCCCTGGCCCTGGAGAAGGGCCGTTGGTCACCGCAGAAGACCGACGAGGGCCGGACCTACGACGCGGAGACCTACAACTCCTTCGCGGGGAGCGAGACCGCGGACGCGTTCTCGCGGATCCTCGGCATCCAGGTGCACCACGACCCGGCACGCATGGGCTTCGGGGTGTTCGCCTTCACCGGGGAGAACGCCAACGCGCCTCTCACCACGCACTTCGACGACACCGACTGGGCCGGCATCGTCTATCTGACTCCTCCCGGCCGGTGCGAGGGAGGGCTCTCCTTCTTCCGCCACCGGGAGAGCGGGCTGACCGGTCCCCCGGACGAGGCGCGGGCGAAGGAGCTCGGATACCGCGACCGCGACCACTGGATCGAGGAGGTCTACTACCCCGACAAGGTCCGGCCCGACGCCTGGGAGGAGATCTCCCGGGTGAGCATGGTCTACAACCGTCTGGTCCTGCTCAGGGGCGGTTCGCAGTTCCACCGGGCCAGTTCCGGCTTCGGCGCCGACCCGTCCGACGGACGCCTGACCCAGCGTTTCTTCTTCGACGAAGTGAGGGCCTCGTGATGCGGAGCAGACTGATCGTCGTCGACGACTTCTACGCCGACCCGGACACGGTGCGCGCCGCCGCGCTGCGTTCGGACTTCCGGAGCGCCAGCCGCTACAACTACCCCGGCTGGCAGAGCAGCAAGGCCCTGAGCACGGACGCGCTCCAGCGCGCCATCGAGCGGATCGTCGGCTCGCCGGTCCACGTGGACGGGGAACGGCTGACCTGGGGCGGCTTCCGGGTGATCACCGAGGAGACCGGGCGCGGCACCAAGGTGCACGCCGACACCGCCGTCGACTGGGCGGGCATGGTCTACCTCACCCCCGGCGCGCCCTCCTCCGCCGGGACCGGCTTCTTCCGGCACCGGGAGACGGGTCTGCGCCGGCCGCCGTCCGACCGGATGGCCCGCTCCCTCGGCTTCGCCGACGCCGACGCGTTCGAGGAGGGCGTCGCCCGGCGTGACATGGCGGACCTCGGCAAGTGGGAACTGCTCGACTGGGTGGCGCCGGTGTACAACCGGCTGGTCCTCTTCCGGGGGTGCGAGTTCTACCACGCGCCGCTCGGCGGTCTGGGCGACCGGCCGGCCAACGCCCGGATCACCCACAACTTCTTCTTCAACGAGGTGCTTCCCGTCCCGTCCGCCGTGCGCAGGATGCCCGCCCGGCAGGAGGCGGTGGCCCTGTGAGCACGCCCGGCGTCACCCGCGCCCTCGACGGTGAACTCCTGATCGTCGACGGCTTCTACCAGGACCCCGACCGGGTCCGTGACCTGGCCCTCGCCGCGGAGTACCGGGACTTCGGCGAGGCGGCGAACTTCCCGGGGCTGGAGAGCGTCAAGGCCTTCGCCTCGGAGGGCCACGCCCGCAGGCTCGCGGAGATCGTCGGCGGTCCCATCCACCACGACCCGCGGCGGTGGGTCTTCGGCAAGTTCCGGGTGGCCACCCGGTCGGACAGCGGGCGCACCCGCGTGCACCTCGACTTCGTCGACTGGACGGCGGTCGTCTACCTCACCCCGCCCGAGCAGGCCAGGGGTGGACTGAGCTTCTACCGCCACCTCCCCACGGGCCTGGACAGGGTGCCCGAGGACGGGACGCTGGACGACTTCGGGTGCCGCACCAAGGAGGAGTTCGACCAGCGGTACGTGCTGCGCGACACCGGCCGGGAGGACCGGTGGGAAGCCATCCACCACGTGGACCTGGCCTACAACCGGTGCGTGATCTTCAAGGGCGGCCGCCTCTTCCACGGCATCACCGAACTGTTCGGTGACGCTCCCGGGGAAGGACGGCTGACGCAGAACTTCTTCTTCATGGACGGGGAGAGCGGCCACGGCTCCCCGGAGAGCGGGGAAAGGACCCGGACCCATGCGTAGTCTTCTGGAACTGGTGCTGGCCGAGACCGGTGAGAGCGGCGCCGACCCCGACGCGTACGCCCTCGTTCCGCTGGACGGCCGGCTCCAGGGACCCGGCGGCGCCGATCCCGTTCTCGCCTCCCCGTTCCCCGCCGCCGGCGTGACCCTGGCGCGTACCGCGGCCGAGGTGGCGGGCCCCGGCCTGGGCATGCGGTGCCTGGCGCTGGTCGTCCGGGAGGACGGCCTGCTGCGCACCGTGGCGGTGGTCGACGGATGGCTCCTGCTCCGCGGCCACGGCGCCGGGACCGATCTGCGCGGCGCCGATCTGCGTGGCGCCGACCTGACGGGCGCCCGGCTGACCGGCGCCGACCTGACCGGCGCGGATCTTTCGGGCAGCCGGCTGGAGAGCGCCGACCTGGCCCGGGCGACGCTGCGGTCGTCGGACCTCTCGGGCGCCGTCCTGCGCAGGGCCAGTCTCTTCGGCGCGGACCTCACGGAGGCCGATCTGCGCCGCACCGACCTGCGTCACTCGGACCTGCGGGAGTGCACCTGCGCCCGGGCGGCCTTCCGGGGCGCGGACCTGTGGTCCGCGTACGTGTGGGACGTGCCCTTCGACGAGGCGTTCACCGAGGGCGCGGACATCGAGCGCGCGGACTACCGGGGGACGCATCTGCCCAAGCCCGCGAACGCGCGCGTCTGAAGGGGCCGCAGAGATGACAACGGCTGAGTTCCTCGGTCTGCCCCACGTCTCCTCGCGGGGGCCGCGGCGGCCCCTGCGGGTGGCGCTGGTGTGCATGCCCTGGGCGTCGCTCGACATGCCGTCGATGGCGATCAGCACGCTGGCGCCGGTGGCGCGCGCGCTGGACTTCGTCGAGGCGGCCGACACCTTCTACGCCAACATCCGGTGGGCCGACCACGTCCACGAGCGCACCGGGGGCCGCATCGGCAGCGAGGACTACCGGCGCATCGTCGACGGCTACTACGTGGCGACCGGGGAGTGGGTCTTCTCCCCCGCCCTGTACGGCTTCGAGGAGCCGCTGGACTCGCCGTTCCACGCGGCGGCGACCGGCAGCGGCGCGGACCTGACGGCCGCCGCGGAGATGTACCGGCTCAGCTCCGGGTTCGTCGGCCGGCTCGCCGACGAACTGGTCGCCGGCGGGTACGACGTCGTCGGCATGACCAGCACATTCGACCAGAACATGCCGAGCCTGGCCCTGGCGCGCGCCCTGAAGGAGCGCTCCCCCCGGGTGGTCACCGTCATGGGCGGCGCCAACTGCGACGACGTCCAGGGCGCGGCGCTGCACCGGAACTTCAGGTGCCTGGACTACGTGGTCAGGGGTGAGGGCGAACTCGTCCTGCCCCGCCTGCTGGACCTCCTGTCGCGGTCGGACCCGGACGGCTCCCCGCCCGCGGGGGACCTCGCCGCCGTGCCGGGCCTGTGCTGGCGCGGCCCCGACGACGCGCCGGCCGTCAACGAGCAGCCGCGGGCCGTCGTGCCGATGGACTCCGTCCCCGAGGCCGACCTGAGCGGCTACTTCGACACGTTCCGGGCCGCCCGCTCGGTGGCCGGCGTGGAGCCCAAGGTCCAGATCGAGGGGGGCCGGGGGTGCTGGTGGGGCGAGAAGCACCACTGCACGTTCTGCGGTCTCAACGGCTCCCTCATGGCGTTCCGCGCCAAGTCCTCCGACCGCGTGGTGCGGGAGATCGAGAACGCGGTCCGCGCGCACCACATGCTGGACGTCGTCTTCGCCGACAACATCATGGACATGGGCTACCTCCGCGATCTGCTGCCGCGGCTCGCGGAGAAGCCGTGGGACCTGCGGCTGTTCTTCGAGATCAAGTCGAACCTCGGCATCGGGCAGCTGAAGGTCCTGGCCGAGGCCGGTGTGGCGCAGGTCCAGCCGGGCATCGAGAGCCTCAGCACCCACGTCCTGCGGCTGATGCGCAAGGGGGTGACCGGCTGGCAGAACGTGCGCCTGCTCCGCGACTGCCGCACCGTCGCCGTCTTCCCCGGCTGGAACTTCCTCTACGGGTTCCCCGGTGAGACGGAGGCCGACTACGAGGAGGTCGTCGAACAGCTGCCGGCGCTGTGGCACCTCACACCGCCGGAGGGCGTCTACCGCGCCGTCCTCACCAGGTTCAGCCCCTTCTTCGACGACCCCGGGCTCGGCCTGGAGAACCTGGGCCCCTCCGGCCTGCTCAAGAAGGTGTACAAGCTCCCCGCGGACGAGGTGGCCGACATCAGTTACGTCTTCGAGAGCCGGCCGGCGGGCATCTCCGAGTCCGTCGCCGAACGCCTGCGGGCCGCCGTGGACACCTGGCGCGCCAACCACCAGGGCCGCCGGCTCGTCGCCGTCCCCGAGGGCGGCGCCCTGCGGATCGTGGACGAGCGCACCACGTCCGCCGCCGAGGAACGGCTGGAGGACCCGCTGCTCGTGGCGGTCTTCCTCGCCACCCTCAAGGGCCGCTCGGCCGCCGGGGTCACCCGTGAGGTGACGGCTCAGGGGCACCGGACGACCGAGGAGCGGGTGACCGCGCTGCTCGAGGAGTGGCGGGCCAGACGCTGGCTCTTCCACGAGGACGGCCGCTACGTCGCTCTGCCCACGGGACTCGGCCATGAGTGAAGCCACCGTCCAAACCGCCCGGCCGTCCGGCCGCTCCACGCTCCTCGTGCCGCACTCCCCCGAGGAGCCCTGCGGCAGGGACGCCCTGGCCGCCATGGCCCGCTCGGGGATGCGCGGCCTGCTGGTCGAGCGTCCCGTCCGTCTCTCCACCACCACGGCGGCCGCCACCGCCCGCTTCCTGCACCTGCTCGTCGAGGCCGCGGGCGCGGGTCTGCGGGTGTACTGGGAGGGCGACGTCGGCGACCTTCCGCGGGCCTCGCTCCAGCACCTCGATCCGCCGCGGCACGACGGGGTCCCGGAGTGGCCCGTCCCGCGGGAGCCCCTGCTCACCCACCGGCGCGGCCCCGGCTTCCTCCTCCTGGAGGACCTGCGCGATCCGGCCGCACCGCGCCGCTGGACCGTCCCCGACCACCCCTGGGGCAGGGTGCTGCGCGCGTACGCCACGCCCACCGCGCCGGACCCCGCCGACCGGGAGGCGCTGGCCGTCCTCGAGGCGGAACGCCTCGTCCTGCGGCTCGGGGGCGGGGACGACGGCCTCTGCCTCGCGCTGCCGGTGCGCTTCGCCTACGCGAGGTCCTGAGCGATGGACCGGAAGGACGCCCCGCACGGTGCTCTGCGCACCACCCGGCTGGAGAACGGCCTCACCGTCGTCGTCCAGCGCGACGAGGTCCTGCGGGATCTGCGCGTCCACCTCCGCCACGACGTGGGATCCCGTCACGAGCGTCCGGGTGAGCACGGGCTCGCCCACTTCCTCGAGCACCTCATGTTCCGCGGCACACCGAGCCATCCGGACTTCCTGGGGACCCTCCAGCGGGCCGGCGCCCGGGACGTCAACGCGTCCACCAACCAGGACCGCACGGCGTTCACGATGACCGTCCCGCGTGAGGTGCTCCCCCGGGCGCTGGCGATGGAGGCGGACCGCACGGCGTACCTGCCCCTGGCCCTGGACCCGGCGGCGCTCGCGGAGACCCTCGCCGTCGTCCGGCGGGAGGAGGAGGAACGGTGCGGTCCGTCCGGCCGGGCCGCCGCGCTGCTCTTCGCCGAGGCGTTCCCTCCCGGTCATCCCTACCGGCACCCGTCCATGGGCGACACCGGCCTGCTGGGCCGCCTCCTCCCCGAGCAGGTGGCCGGCTTCCACCGGAGCCACTACCGGCCCGACGGGGCCACCCTGGTGGTGCTCGGGGACGTCTCCCCCCGGGCCGTGACCGA
>NZ_JACADT010000410.1:0-4817 GCF_013421635.1 Streptomyces sp. UH6
GGCGTCAGCCGGTGTTGCGCAGGCCGGCGGCCACGCCGTTGACGGTGAGCAGGAGGGCCCGCGACAGCAGCGGGTCGACCTCCTCGCCCGACGCCGCCGCGTCCCGCTGCCGCTTGAGCAGCGTGACCTGGAGGTAGGAGATCGGGTCGAGGTACGCGTCACGGATCGCGAAGGTCTGCTTCAGCACCGGGTTCGCGTCCAGCAGCTCGGACTCCCCGGTGACCCGCAGCACCTCCGCCACCGTGAGCTCGTGCTCGGCCCGGATCACGTCGAAGACGTGCTTCAGCTCGTCCGGCACCAGCGTGTCGACGTACAGCGAGGCGATCCGCAGGTCCGTCTTGGCCAGCGTCATCTCCACGTTGGAGACGAAGTTCCGGAAGAAGTGCCACTCCTGGTGCATCTCCTCCAGGACCGTGTCCAGCCCGGCCTCGCGCAGCGCCTTCAGACCGGAGCCGACGCCGAACCAGCCGGGGACGATCTGCCGGGACTGGGTCCAGCCGAACACCCACGGGATCGCCCGCAGCGAGTCCAGGCCGCCGCCCGCGTCGGGACGGCGCGAGGGCCGCGAGCCCAGGTGCAGGTCGGCCAGCTGGTCCACCGGGGTGGAGGCGAAGAAGTAGGCCGGCAGGTCCGGGTCCTCGACCAGCTTCCGGTACGCCACGTGCGCGGCGTCGGAGACGACCTCCATCGCCGCGTCCCAGCGGGCCAGCGCCTCCACCGACTGCCGCGGCGCGGTGTGCAGCGCGGACGCCTGGAGCGTCGCCGCCACCGTCAGCTCGAGGTTCTCCCGGGCCAGCGACGGCACCAGGTACTTGTCGGAGATGACCTCGCCCTGCTCGGTCACCTTGATCTCGCCCTCCAGCGTGCCCCACGGCTGCGCCAGCACCGCGTCGTGCGAGGGGCCGCCGCCGCGGCCGACCGTGCCGCCGCGGCCGTGGAAGAGCCGCAGCCGCACCCCGTGCCGGTGCGCCACGTCGCGCAGTCGCCGCTGGGCGCGGTGGATCTCCCACTGGCTGGTGGTGATGCCGCCGAACTTCGACGAGTCCGAGTAGCCGAGCATGACTTCCTGGACGTCGCCCCGCAGCGCCACCAGGCGCCGGTAGGACGGGTCGGAGAGCATGTCGTCGAGGATCGTGTCCGCGGCCTTCAGCTCGTCGGTGGTCTCCAGCAGCGGCACGATGCCGATCTTCGCCCAGCCGGCGTGCAGGTCCAGCAGCCCGGCCTCGCGGGCCAGCACCGCCGCCGCGAAGACGTCGTCCGCGCCCTGGCACATCGAGATGATGTACGACTCGATGACCTCCGGGCCGAAGACGTCCAGGGCCCGCTTGACGGTGTCGAAGGTGCCCAGCGTCTTGGTGCCCGCCTTGTCCAGCGGGGCCGGGCTCGGCGCCAGCGGGCGGCGCGAGCGCAGTTCCTTGGCGAGCAGCCGCGACCGGTAGTCCCGCGGCATGTCCGCGTACCGCCAGGACTCCTCGCCGAGGCGGTCGAACAGCTGGCCCAGCGCGTGGTGGTGGGCGTCGGCGTGCTCGCGCACGTCCATGGTGGCGAGCTGGAGGCCGAACGCCGACAGCGTGCGGATCGTGCGGTCCATCCGGCCGTCCGCGAACAGCCCGGCCCGGTGCTCGCGCAGCGAGGTCTGGATCAGCACCAGGTCGGCCAGCAGCTGGGCGGTGCCCAGGTAGTCACGGCCCGGCTCGTGGGCCGTGCCCTTGGCCAGCCGCTCCTTGGTGTTGAGCAGCTTCTGCCGGATGCACGTCGCCTTCAGCCGGTACGGCTCCTCGGCGTTCAGCCGCTTGTAGCGCGGGCTGATCTCGTGCAGCAGCTCCAGGTCCCGCTTCAGCGACTCCAGCAGCTCGTCTGTGGCGCCGGTGTAGCGGATCGAGTTGGACAGGAAGCCGCGCAGGTCGTCGATGAGCTCCAGCGCGTCGTTGATGCCGTGCTCGTGCTGCAGGATCAGCACGTCCCAGGTCACCTGCGGGGTGACGTTCGGGTTGCCGTCCCGGTCACCGCCGATCCAGGTGCCGAAGGTCAACGGCCGCGTCGCGTCGGGGAGCTCGACGCCGATCCGCTCCAGCTCGGCGGTCAGGTCCTCCAGCACGTCGCCGACCGGGCCGGCGTGCAGCTCGTCCAGGTAGTAGATGGCGTTGCGCGCCTCGTCGGCCGGCTCGGGGCGCACCACGCGCAGCTCGTCCGTCTGCCACACGAGGTCGATGTTCTCGGCCAGCCGGGTGTCGTGGCGGCGCCGGTCCGCCTCGATGACCGGGGTCTCCAGCAGGTGCGCGATCCGCCGCAGCTTGTTCAGCACCGAGCGGCGGGCGGCCTCCGTCGGGTGCGCCGTGAACACCGGACGGATGTTGAGGTTGCTCACCGTCTCCCGCAGGTGGGCCGGGTCCGCGTCCTTCAGCCGGTCCGCCGTACGGGCCAGCTGGCTGCCCTCCGCCGCCCGGCGCGCCCTCAGCTCGCGCCCCCGGTGCACCTGCTCGGTGACGTTCGCGAGGTGGAAGTAGGTGGAGAAGGCACGAACCAGCTTGGCGGCCGTCTCCAGCTCGGTGCCCCGGAGCAGCTCGGCAGCCGCCTCGCCGTCCTCCCGGGTCAGTCTGCGGACCTTCTCCACGAGTTCCAGCAGCTCAGGACCTTCCTGGCGGACCAGGGTCTGGCCCAGGAGATCACCCAGGCGGCGGATGTCGCTCCGCAGTTCGCTGCTCGTGGTGGTGGTCCGGTCGTCGACACTGCTCACAGGTGCGGCTCCTTGCAACGGTGAAGCTCTGTCTGGCAGGGCACCCGGACGCGCCACCCGTGCGGCCGTTCACGGCTTTTGGGGTCGGTTCGTCCGGGAAGAGACTGAATGAGGAGCGGACCGCGCTGTCCGACCGGTTCAAGGATAGGCAAGCGAGGGCACACGCGGGCGAGCGGCTCTTGCCGTGAGACAAGCCGCTGCCATACTTACGTTGCCGTAGGTTACGGAACCGTAGGAAGCGCAACACTGCAGGACACCGCCGCCTCGGCACTACTCATCAGTAGCTCCCAGCCGTTCTCAGCAGTTCTCACGCGTTCGAGGGATGCCCATGACGACCAGCTCCGAAGTGATCGACGAAGACTCGCGGCGCGCCTCGCCGCCACAGAACCTGCCCAAGGCCACCCTGGGTGGCGAGCAGAAGCGCTCGATCGAACAGATCGCCCTCCTCCTCTTCATCGTCGTCCCGTTCGTGGCCCTGCTGGCGGCCGTGCCGCTGGCCTGGGGCTGGGGGGTGAGCTGGCTCGACCTGGGCCTGATGGTCTTCTTCTACTACTGGGGCTGCCACGGTGTGACCATCGGGTACCACCGGCACTTCACGCACGGCTCCTTCAAGGCCAAGCGCCCGCTGAAGATCATGCTCGCCGTCATGGGCTCCATGGCCGTCGAAGGCCCCCTGGTCCGCTGGGTGGCCGACCACCGCCGCCACCACAAGTTCTCCGACGCCGAGGGCGACCCGCACAGCCCCTGGCGCTACGGCGAGAGCGTCCCCGCCCTGATCAAGGGCCTCTGGTGGGCCCACATCGGCTGGATGTTCGACGAGGAGCGCACCCCGCAGGAGAAGTACGCGCCCGACCTCATCAAGGACCCCGCGCTGCGCGCCATCTCCCGCCAGTTCATCCTCTGGACCGTGCTCTCGCTGGCGATCCCGCCGATCGTCGGCGGTCTGGTCACCATGTCCTGGTGGGGCGCCTTCACCGCGTTCTTCTGGGGATCACTCGTACGGGTGGCGTTGCTGCACCACGTGACGTGGTCCATCAACTCCATCTGCCACGCCACCGGCAAGCGCCCCTTCAAGTCCCGGGACCGTTCCGGCAACGTCTGGTGGCTGGCCGTCCTCTCCTGCGGCGAGTCCTGGCACAACCTGCACCACGCCGACCCCACCTCCGCGCGCCACGGCGTGTTCAAGGGACAGCTCGACTCCTCCGCCCGCTTCATCCGCTGGTTCGAGCAGCTGGGCTGGGCCTACGACGTCCGCTGGCCCTCCGCGGAGCGCATCGACGCACGACGTGATCCGGACGCCGACCGGTCCCGCCGGGCCCGCGCCACGGCCGACGCGGCATGATTGACATGTGGTGACCGACTCCAGCAGCTCCAGCGATTCCGAACGGCCCCGTGACGACACGCGGACCGAGAAGCCGCCCCGGCGCACGCGCCGCACCCGGATGACGGGCGCGGAACGCCGTCAGCAGCTGCTGGAGATCGGACGCACCCTCTTCGCCGCCAAGGGCTTCGAGGGAACCTCCGTGGAGGAGATCGCGGCGAAGGCCGGGGTCTCCAAGCCGGTGGTCTACGAGCACTTCGGCGGCAAGGAGGGCCTCTACGCGGTGGTCGTCGACCGCGAGATGCGGCGGCTGCTCGACATGGTCACCAGCTCCCTGACGGCCGGTCACCCGCGGGAGCTGTGCGAGCAGGCCGCGTTCGCGCTCCTCGACTACATCGAGGAGTACACGGACGGCTTCCGCATCCTGGTGCGGGACTCCCCCATCCCGCAGTCCACCGGGTCCTTCGCCTCACTGATCTCCGACATCGCCACCCAGGTCGAGGACATCCTCGGCCGCGAGTTCAAGAGCCGGGGGTTCGACCCCAAGCTCGCGCCGCTGTACGCGCAGGCGCTGGTCGGGATGGTCGCCCTCACCGGGCAGTGGTGGCTCGACGTACGCCGGCCGAAGAAGGCGGAGGTGGCCGCGCACCTGGTCAACCTCGCGTGGCACGGGCTCGACGGGCTCGAGCAGAAGCCGAAGCTCATCGGCCACCGCAAGTCCTGACCGCCTGCCGCCCGTCCGGCCCCGCGCGACGCCGA
>NZ_JACADT010000411.1:0-4815 GCF_013421635.1 Streptomyces sp. UH6
ACCGGAGAGGGCCGTGCACCGGAGGGCGGTTTCCTCTACGACGCGGGCGAGTTCGACGCTGATTTCTTCGGCATCGGCCCGCGTGAGGCCCTGGCGATGGACCCGCAGCAGCGCCTCCTGCTCGAAGCCTCCTGGGAGGCATTGGAACGGGCAGGGCTTGACCCGACCTCTCTGCGCGGCAGTCGCACCGGTGTCTTCGCCGGCCTCATGTACCACGACTACGTCACCCAGGTGTCTGGCGTGGAGACCGCCGAGGGCTACCTCGGAACGGGTAACGCGGGCAGTGTTGTTTCGGGCCGGGTGGCTTATGCCCTGGGGCTTGAGGGTCCGGCGGTGACGGTGGACACGGCGT
Source organism: Streptomyces sp. UH6 (assembly GCF_013421635.1). NCBI lineage: Bacteria > Bacillati > Actinomycetota > Actinomycetes > Kitasatosporales > Streptomycetaceae > Streptomyces > Streptomyces sp. UH6. The sequence goes on from NZ_JACADT010000411.1 coordinate 353, forward strand.
GCTCGTCGTCCCTGGTCGCCCTGCACTGGGCCATCCAGGCGCTGCGCTCGGGCGAGTGCGACATGGCTCTCGCGGGCGGTGTGACCGTCATGGCCACCCCCACGACGTTCGCCGAGTTCTCCCGACAGGGTGGACTGGCCTTCGACGGTCGCTGCAAGTCGTTCTCGGACGACGCGGACGGCACCGGCTGGGGCGAAGGCGTCGGCGTGCTGCTGGTCGAGCGTCTCTCCGACGCCCGCCGCAACGGGCACCCCGTCCTCGCGGTCGTGCGCGGCTCCGCCGTCAACCAGGACGGCGCCAGCAACGGCCTCACCGCCCCCAACGGCCCGTCCCAGCAGCGCGTCATCCGCGCGGCGCTCGCCGGGGCCGGCCTGACCGGCGCCGACGTCGACGCCGTCGAGGCCCACGGCACCGGCACCACCCTCGGCGACCCGATCGAGGCCCAGGCCCTGCTCGCCACGTACGGGCAGGAGCGTCCGGAGGACGGCCGGCCGCTGTGGCTGGGATCGATCAAGTCCAACCTGGGTCACACCCAGGCCGCCGCCGGCGTCGCCGGGATCATCAAGATGGTCATGGCGATGCGCCACGGCATCCTGCCGCCCACCCTCCACGCCGAGGAACCTTCGTCGAAGGTGGACTGGTCGGCGGGCGCGGTGGCACTGCTCACGGAGGCACGGGAGTGGCCGGAGACGGGTAACCGCCCGCGTCGTGCGGGTGTGTCGTCGTTCGGCATCAGCGGCACCAACGCGCACGTCATCCTGGAGTCCGCCGAGCCCGAGCCCGAGCCCGAGCCGGTCGCCGGGGCGGAGGAGCCGGAGACTGTGCTGCCGGTGGTGCCGTGGGTGCTGTCGGCAAAGTCGCCGGAGGCTCTGGCGGGCCAGGCGGAGCGTCTGCTGCCGCTGGCTACGGGTGACGTCTCGCCGGTGGACGTGGGCTGGTCCCTGGTGTCCGCGCGCACCCTGTTCGACCACCGTGCGGTGGTCTTCGGCGAGGACCGTGAGGATCTGCTGCGCGCGGTGGCCGAGGGCCGTTCGGCGGCGGGTGTGGTGTCGGGTGTGGCCGGGGGAGGGCGTTCGGCGTTCCTGTTCTCCGGCCAGGGCTCACAGCGGGCCGGGATGGGCCGCGAGCTGTACGACGGGTTCCCGGTGTTCGCGGACGCGTTCGACGCGGTCTGCGCGGAGCTCGACAAGCACCTGGACCGGCCGGTCAAGGAACTGGTCTTCGACCCGGAGTCCGACCTCCTCGACCGCACCGTCTACACCCAGACGGGCCTCTTCGCCGTCGAGGTCGCCCTGTTCCGGCTGATGGAGCACTGGGGCGTCACCCCTGACTACCTCCTCGGCCACTCCATCGGTGAGCTGGCTGCCGCACACGTCGCCGGTGTTTGGTCCCTCGAGGACGCCGCCGCTCTCGTCGCCGCCCGCGGTCGGCTGATGCAGGCCCTGCCGGAGGGCGGAGCCATGGTCGCCGTCCAGGCGACCGAGGACGACATCCTGCCGCTGCTCACCGACAACGTCTCCATCGCCGCCCTCAACGGGCCCACCTCCGTCGTCATCTCCGGCGACGAAGACGAGGTAACGGCCATCGCCGAGCGCTTCGAGAAGTCGAAGCGGCTGCGTGTCAGCCACGCCTTCCACTCACCGCGCATGGGGCTGATGCTGGAGGTGTTCCGGCAGGTCGTGCAGGAGGTGACCTTCCACGCCCCGCGGATCCCGATCGTCTCCAACCTCACCGGCACCGTCGCCGGGGAGGAGCTGCTGACCGCCGACTACTGGGTCAACCACGTCCGCCAGGCCGTCCGGTTCGCCGACGGCATCCGTCACCTGGACGCCCAGGGCGTGAGCACCTACCTGGAGCTGGGCCCCGGCGGTGTCCTGTCCGCCATGGCCCAGGAGACGGTGGCCGACGCCGCGTTCGTCCCGGCCCTGCGGAAGAACCGGCCCGAGACCGACGCCGTCGTCACCGCCCTCGCCGAGCTCCACATCAACGGCACCACCGTCGACTGGAGCGCCTACTACGCCGGCACCAACGCCCAGCAGATCGACCTCCCCACCTATGCCTTCCAGCGCCGGCACTACTGGCCTGAGCCGGCCAAGGAGGAGGTCCTCACCGCTGCCGATCCCGCCGACGCGGCGTTCTGGAAGGCGGTGGAGGACGAGGACCTGTCCGCGCTGGACCTCAGCGGGGACCTCAGCCTCAAGGACGCCCTCCCGGCCCTGTCGTCCTGGCGCGACCGGCAGCGCCGGCACTCCACCCTCGACCGGTGGCGCTACCGGGTGGTCTGGAGTCCCGTGCGGATCGCGGACGGGGACATCACCGGGCGCTGGCTGCTCGTGGAGCCCGCAGGGGACCCGGCTGACGACGGTCCGCGTGCGGAGGTCCTCGCCGAGGTACTGGCCGAGGTACTGGCCGAGCAGGGCGCCGAGGTGGTGCGCGTCGCCGCAGCCGACCGTGGCGCACTGGCCACGCGTCTCGCCGAGGCCGGCGCCTCCGGTGCCGTCACCGGGGTCGTCTCGTTGCTGGACCTGCGGGACACCGTCGTCCTCGTCCAGGCACTCGGCGACGCGGACGTGACGGCGCCCCTGTGGTGCCTGACCCGAGGGGCGGTCTCCACCGGCGACGTGGACCCGGTGCTCCGCCCGGAGCAGGCCGCCGTATGGGGGATCGGCCGGGTCGCCGCTCTGGAGCTGCCCCATCGCTGGGGCGGGCTCGTCGACCTGCCGGAGGAGTTCGACGACAGCGCGGCCGCGCGGCTGCGCGCGGTGCTCGCCTCCGCGGGGGACGAGGACCAGGTGGCCGTGCGGGGGACCGGCGTGTACGCGCGCCGGCTGGTCCGGGTTTCCGCCGGGCACGGCGCCTCCACCGCATGGAGGCCACGCGGCACCGTCGTCGTCACCGGAGGAACCGGCGCGCTGGGCGCCCGGGTCGCCCGCCGCCTCGCGGAAGGCGGTGCCGAGCATCTCGTCCTCACCAGCCGCCGTGGCCTCGAAGCACCCGGCGCCGCCGGACTCCGTGACGAACTCTCCGCGTCCGGCGCGCGCGTGACGGTCGCGGCCTGCGACGTCACCGACCAGAAGGCCCTGTACCAGCTGCTCGACGGACTGCGCGCCGCGCAGGAGGAGATCACCGCGGTCGTCCACACCGCCGGTATCGGCCCCACCCGCCCCGTGAGCGACCTCGACGACGAGGAGCTGCGGGCCGTGCAGGAGGCCAAGGTGCGCGGCGCCCTCCTCCTCGACGCGTACTTCGACGACGACGTCCCCCTGGACGCGTTCGTCCTCTTCTCCTCCAGCGCGGGTGTGTGGGGCAGCGCCGGCCAGGGCGCCTACGCCGCCGCCAACGCGCACCTCGACGCCCTCGCCGAACAGCGCCGCTCGCGCGGCCTCACCGCCACGTCTCTGGCCTGGGGGGCCTGGGGCGGCGGAGGCATGGCCGACGGCGAGGCGGGCGAACTGATGCGCAAGCGCGGGCTTCCGCTGATGGACCCCGGCCTGGCCCTGCTGGCCCTCGAGCACGCGACCGCGTCCGACGAGACCTGCCAGGTCGTGGCGGACGTCGACTGGGAACTGTTCGCCCCCCGCTTCACCGCGGCCCGCCCCCGCCCGCTGATCTCCGAGATCCCCGAGGTCCAGTCCCTCGCCCGGACGGCCGAGCAGGCGCTGCGGGACGGGTCGGCCGGCGGCTCGTCGTTCGTCGCCCGGCTGCGCGGTCTGTCCGCCGCCGAGCAGCATCAGACGCTGCTCAAGCTGGTGCGGACCGAGGCGGCAGCCGTGCTGGGGCATCCCGGCCCCGAGGCCGTGAAGCCCGGGCGGGTCTTCCAGGACCTCGGGTTCGACTCGCTCGCCGTCGTCGAACTGCGGAACCGTCTGAAGGCCGCCACCGGTCTGTCGCTGGCAGCCACCCTCGCCTTCGACCACCCGTCGCCCGAGGCCCTCGCCCGCCACCTCCACGGCGCTCTCGTCGGCGACTCCGACACCGCGGAGCGGGAGGAGTTCCCCGCCGCGCGCGACGGCGTGACGGACGACGACCCGATCGTCGTCGTCGGCATGAGCTGCCGCTTCCCCGGCGGCGTGAACTCCCCCGAGCAGCTGTGGGAGCTCATCGCGGCGGGCGAGGACGCCGTCGGAGGCTTCCCGGTGGATCGCGGCTGGGACCTGGAGCGGCTGTACGACCCGACGCGCAGCACACCGAACACCACCTACGTCGATCGAGGCGGTTTCCTCTACGAGGCCGGGTACTTCGATCCGGCGCTGTTCGGCATCTCGCCGCGTGAGGCACTCGGCATGGACCCGCAGCAGCGGTTGCTGCTGGAGACGTCGTGGGAGGCGTTCGAGCGGTCGGGCATCGACCCGGCCTCCGTGCGCGGCACCCGGACGGGTGTCTTCGCCGGCACCAACGGCCAGGACTACGCCACCTTGCTGCTGGGCGTCACCGACGCAGACAGCCTGTCGATGACCAGCAAC
>NZ_JACADT010000412.1:0-4810 GCF_013421635.1 Streptomyces sp. UH6
CTCACCGGTACACGCAGACATCGGGGGGAATTCTCATGGTCCACGCACTTCGCCCACGCCGTACCGCCGCCGCACTGGCCGCCCTCTCGCTCGGCGCCCTCCTGCTGACCGCGGGCGGCGGCGACGCCGACAAGGACACGGGAACCCCCACCACGTCGGCGGCCCCGTCCCCGGCGGACCCCGGCGAGCCCTCCGCCACGCCGTCGTCGGCCGGCCCGGGCGACGGCGGCAGCACCGCCGGAGGTTCCCCGGACGACGGCGACGGCACCCCGCCGCCGTCCGAGGCCGCGGCAAACGACGACCAGGACGGGGGCGTGGGCATGTGCGAGACGCACGACATGGCCTACACCGTCACCGTCGCCTCCGAGCCCGCCCAGCACGCGCTGCTGACCGCGGTGAACAAGGGCGGCTCTCCCTGCCTGCTCCCGGTGAACGAGCTGGTGATCACCATCCCGGGCCTCGACGGCGCCGCCGAGCACGTGGGCCCCGAGGACACGGATCGGATCGTGGAGCCCGGCGGGCGCGCGTACGCCGGGATCCGGTTCTCGCGCGGGGACGACGCGGGCGGCAGGAGCGCCGACAAGGTGGAGGTCGCCCTCACCGCCGCCGAGACGCCCGCCACGCTGCCGGTCGGCGACGGCCCCGTCACCGTCAATGACATGCTCGTCACCAGTTTCCTCACCACCGCCGAGGACGCGCTCAGCTACTGACCGAGCGGCTCCGAAGCCGTGGCCGGCGCACGATCTCATCGCCGAACGCGCGAAAATCTATGTCGGCCGGAGTAGACATTCGCCGGCAACGTGGCTATGTTTTCTTTCGTAGCCGAGATCGAGAAGGGTTCGGCAGAGACGAACTGCCGGCCGTAGTACCCGTTCGGTAAGTGATTGATCCGGAGGAAAGAACGGAGGAGCCGAGCACCATCAGGATCGCCCGGGCAGATGTCCAGAGCCCGGGTACCGCAGGACATCGATAGTGAGGTGGTCTCCGGTCAAGCAACCGCGATCCCCGCGGCCCCGACAGCATCCCGGTCGGGCACGCGGATACAGAAGGCCGGCTCGGAATCAGGGCCGGCAGATGGTGTAGCAGTTCCTTCGGGGCCTTGGTGCCGTACGGCACCAAGGCCCCTCGACGCGTGCCACAGAGAGGCCCCATGACAGCAGACGACTCGTTCGACCGTCTCGACGACGACGACTACCCCGCCTACACGATGGGCCGGGCAGCCGAAATGATCGGGGCCACCCCCGGCTTCCTCCGCGCCCTCGGAGAGGCCCGCCTCATCACCCCACTGCGTTCCACCGGTGGACACCGCCGCTACTCCCGCTACCAGCTGCGCATCGCCGCCCGCGCCCGCGAGCTCGTCGACCAGGGAACGCCCATCGAGGCTGCCTGTCGCATCGTCATCCTCGAGGATCAGCTCGCGGAAGCCCAGCGCATCAACGCCGAACACCACCGCGCCGCGGGAGCGGGGAATGCGACGCCCGCGGAATGAACCGGGGCGGGCCTGCGGCCCCTTCGGCAGGCCCGCCCGCACACGGTCCACGGCGCGACCGGCGGTCCCGTCGGAAGGTCGCACGACCAGCCGGACAGGACCTAGCGGTCCCGGTGCGAGCGCAGGAGCTGCTGGATCTGCGCCAGTGTCTCCTTGTCGAGGCCCCGGCCGTCGGCCGTGGGCTCCAGCTGGGTGACGGTGCGGATGTCGTAGGCCCGTTCGTCGTCCTCACCGGGCACCGCGGCGTACTCCTCCTTCTCGGAGAAGCCGACGACCTTGTCGACGGCCTTCGCGATGAGCCAGGTGAGGACGAACGAGAAGGCGGCGACGGCGAGGATGGCGACGGCCTGCCTCCAGAGCAGGGAGAGGCCGCCGCCGTAGAAGAGGCCTTCCTTGCCGCTGACGTCGCGGGTGGCGAACAGGCCCACCATCAGCAGTCCGACGAATCCGCCCGCGCCGTGGACGCCGACCACGTCGAGGGTGTCGTCGACGTTCAGGCGGTACTTGAGGGTGACGGCCCAGGCGCAGAACGCGCCGGTCACCAGGCCGGTGATCAGCGCGCCCGTGGGGTCGATCTCGCCGCAGGCGGGGGTGATGGCCACCATGCCCGCCACCGCGGAGGAACCGACGCCCATCATGGTGACCTTCCTGGTCCGCGCGTACTCCACCAGCGGCCAGGTGACCATCGCGCCCGCCGCCGCCAGCTGGGTGTTGATGAAGGCGGTGGCGGCGGTGCCGGTGTCGCGGAGCGCCGAACCGGCGTTGAAGGCCAGCCAGCCGAACCACAGGAGCGCCACGCCGATCATGACCAGCGGGATGTTGCTGGGCCGCGGCTCCTTGCGCCGGAAGTCGGCGGGCCCCCTGATGACCAGCGCCGCGGCGAGCCCGGCGATGCCCGAGTTGAGTTCCACGGGCAGTCCTCCGGCGAAGTCCAGGGCGCCCAGGTGGGCGGAGATCCACCCGTTCTCCGTGTCGAAGACCCAGTGCGCGATGGGCACGTACACGATCAGCAGCCAGAGCACGGAGAACACCAGCCAGCCCCGCATGGAGGCCCGGCCGGCGATGGATCCGCTGATGAGCGCCACCGTGACGATGGCGAAGCCCATCTGGAAGGTGGCGTAGATGTAGGTGGGGAAGGAGTCCGTGAGGGTCTCCGGCCCGATGCCGCGCAGGAAGGCGCGGTCCAGGTTCCCGATGAGCCCCACCCCGCCGACGTCCGGGCCGAAGGCGAGGCTGTATCCGATCAGGTACCAGGCGATGGTGACGAAGCACAGCGAGGCGAAGCTCATCTTGAGCATCACCAGGATGTGCTTGGTGCGCACCATGCCGCCGTAGAAGAAGGCCAGGGCGGGCGTCATCAGCAGCACCATGGCGGTCGCCGCCAGCATCCAGGCGGTGTCGCCCGAGTCGTACGCCGGCGGCATGGCGGCGAGGACGGTGGTCATGAACGTGGTCTCCTCATGGCTAACGGGGGCGGGCCGTCACGGCTTGCGCAGGTCGGGGGCCGGGTGGCCGGTGAGCAGCCGCCGGACGGCGTCCCACCCGGCCCGGACCGCCTCGGCGACCCTGGGCTGGTCCTGGCCGAGCACGCGCATCCAGGCGCCGCAGTCGTCCGGCAGCACGCTCGCCCCGTGGAGCACCGCGCGGGACTCCACGGACCGGTGCAGGGCGTCGGCGAGCTCCGCGGCGGGGCGCAGGGAGCTGATGACGTAGAGCGTGGCGACGTGGTCGTGCCCGGCGAACACGCCCGGCCCGGTCACCCCGCCCGGCAGGCCCGGCCGCAGCCGCAGGGTGTCCACGGCCAGCGGCTTCCCGTCGGGGCGGCGGATCTCCAGGTCGTTGGTGAGCACCGTGTACTCGTGCCGTTCGCCGCGCGCGAGCCGCCCGGCGGTGAACGTCTCCGCGTAGACCACCGTGGCGTCCTCGTGCACCGTCAGCTCGACACCCTGGTGGAAGCGCGAGCCGCGGAACGGGATGACGGGGTCGGGCAGGTACTCGACGTAGGCGCCCTCCTCGGCGGTGAGGTGGACGCGCTGCGTCGCGTAGTCGTCCTCCATCCGGTAGACCTTGGTGGCCGCCTGGGTGGTGAAGAGGGCCTGGGTGCCCGGGCCGCACCGCAGGTCCTGGCGGTAGCGGTCGGCCTGGGCGATCCCCCCGCCCGTGGCCATCACGTAGGTGAACGCCATGCCGGGCATCGCCGGGTCGACGTAGAGCGGACGCATGATCTGCAGCGGCGACTTCTGGTACCGCGCGACCAGTTCGGTCCGGTCGCCGCGCCGCGCGTACCCGAGGTCGAGGATCCCCACCTTGGCCGGCGAGCCGGGCTCGAGGGTTCTGGGCACGGAGGCGAACGCCGCCGTCTCGGGCGGGAGCCGGACCGGCTCGTAGTGTTCCGGCGCGAGCCGGTCATGGGTGGCCGTCATCTCAGGTCAGGACCTTGTGCCGGGCCTCGAGGAAGGCGGCCACCTCGTCGACGCCCTTGCCCGTCAGGCAGTCGGTCAGCACCACCGGCCCGTCGCCCCGCACCCGGTGGGCGTCGCCCTCCATGACGGCGAGGTCGGTCCGCACGTACGGGGCGATGTCCACCTTGTTGATGACCAGCAGGTCGGAGTCGGTGATGCCGGGCCCCCGCTTGCGCGGCATCTTCTCCCCTTCCGCGGTGTCCAGCACGAAGACGAAGAGGTCGACCAGCGCCGGGCTGAAGGTGAGGGTGAGGTTGTCGCCGCCGCTCTCGTAGAGGAGGACGTCGACGTCGGGGTGGCGTTCGAGCATCTCGGCCCCGGCGGCCAGGTTCATCGTGGGGTCGTCACGGACGGCGGTGTGGGGGCACGCCCCGGTCTCGACGCCCACGACGCGGTCGCCGTCGAGGACCCCCTGGAGCGTCCGGCGGACGTGCTGGGCGTCCTCCTGGGTGTAGATGTCGTTGGTGATGACCGCCGGCCGCCTGCCCCGCGCGATCAGGACGGGCACCAGTGCCTCGATCAGGGCCGTCTTGCCGGAGCCGACGGGGCCGCCGATCCCGACGCGCAGGACGTTGTCTCGCATGGTCTTTCCTTTCCGGTGCGGACGCCGTGTACGGCGGCCGGTCAGGTCGCGAACAGGCGGGCCTCCGCCCGCTCGTGCCGGGCGGACATGACGTCCGCCGCGAAGGTGGTCGCGCCGAGGTCGGCGAGTTCGCGGACGAGTGCCGCGTGGGTGGTCTCCACGATCACGGGGGCCGCCTCCCGCAGCAGGGACTGGGCCCGCCGGTGGTCCGTCAGCCGCAGCCGCAGCGCGGCGCCGGCGAAGCTCGCGCAGAAGGCGAACAGGTCCGAGGCGACG
>NZ_JACADT010000413.1:0-4808 GCF_013421635.1 Streptomyces sp. UH6
CCGGGGGAGGACCGTGGGACCTTATGAGGGGTGAACCCAGTTGCCCGAAGTGCGGTGGCCGGGTCAGGGCTCCCGGACTCTTCGCCGACGCGTGGCAGTGCGACGCGCACGGAGCGGTGCATCCCGTGCAGCCCGTGATCCCGCCCAGCGTCGAGGCCCTAGGTGTGGTGGTGCACCGCACCCGGGTCCCCGTCTGGATGCCGTGGCCGCTGCCGGTCGGCTGGCTCTTCACCGGCGTGGCCAGCGCGGGCGACGACCGCGGCGGAGGCCGTGCCTCGGCGGTCGCCTGTTCCGGCCCGGGGCCGCTGGGCGGCGTCGGTGAGCTGATCCTGATCGCCGAGGAACTCGGCGTGGGCCTGGGCGCCCGGTACGCCGGGATCGACGGGCCCGATCCCGGACCCCGCATCGACATCGGCAAGCCCGCCCAGGCCAAGGTGCACGCGGCCGGCCGTCCCACCCCGCTGTGGCTGGTGGACGGTGCTCCGGAGGACCGCGCGGTCTTCGCCGGCGAGGCGCTCGGGATGTGGCTGTGGGCCGTCGTCTGGCCCGAGGCGTCCGGGCTGGTGATGTACGACGAGATGATCCTCACCGACCTGCGGGAGGCGGGTGCGGAGATCGAACTGGTCCCGTGCGGCGCGCTCTCGCCGCGGCTGCTCGAACCCTGACGCTCCGGGACGGCTCCGTCCCACCGGCCGGACAGGTAAGTGTCACCTACTCGGACGACCCCTTATCCTGGTGTGGCCCTGTCCGTGCAAGCCCTCGTCCGCTGGAGCCGCCGTGCGTATCGACCTGCACTGCCACTCCACCGCGTCCGACGGCACCGACACCCCCGCGGGGCTGGTGCGCGCCGCGGGCGCGGCCGGCCTGGACGTCGTCGCGCTGACCGACCACGACACCACCCGCGGGCACGCCGAGGCGATCGCCGCCCTCCCCGAGGGGCTCACCCTGGTCACCGGGGCGGAACTCTCCTGCCGCTGGAGCGAGCCCGGGGCCCGTCCCGGCGACGGGATCAGCATGCACATGCTGGCCTACCTCTTCGATCCCGAGGAGCCCGCGCTGCTCGCCGAGCGCGAGCTGGTCCGCGACGACCGGGTGCCGCGCGCCCGCGCCATGGTGGCGAGGCTGCGCGAGGCGGGCGTGGACGTCACCTGGGAGCAGGTCGCCCGGATCGCCGGGGACGGCTCCGTGGGGCGTCCGCACGTCGCCACGGCCCTGGTCGAGCTCGGCGTCGTCGCCACCGTGGACGAGGCCTTCACCCAGCACTGGCTGGCCGACCGGGGCCGCGCCTGGGTGCCCAAGCACGAGACGGACCCCTTCGAGGCGATCCGGCTGGTCAAGGCGGCCGGCGGGGTCACCGTGTTCGCCCACCCGGGCGCCGTCAAGCGCGGCCGCACCGTACCGGAGTCGGCGATCGCCGCGATGGCCGAGGCCGGCCTGGACGGCATCGAGGTCGACCACATGGACCACGACCCGGCCACCCGGGCCCGGCTGCGCGGCCTCGCCGCCGAACTCGGCCTGCTGGTCACCGGTTCGTCCGACTACCACGGCACCCGCAAGACCTGCGTCCTCGGCGAGAACGTCACCGACCCCGAGGTCTACGGCGAGATCGTCCGCCGGGCCTGGGGCGCGTTCCCCGTGCCCGGCGCCGGCGGATCCTCCGCGGTGGCCTGACCCGGCAAGGACCCCGTCCGCCCGCCGCGTCCGGCGCCCCCTCCCCCCCCCACGTCCCGCGCCGCGCCGCGCCGTGTCCTTGTCCGGACCCGGTGCGGAAGGCGGCGTTCCGCACCACCCGCAAGGCCTATCACCGTGTTCGACATCGCCGTTTTCGGTTCGCTCTTCCTCACCCTCTTCGTGATCATGGATCCCCCCGGGGTCACCCCGATCTTCCTCGGCCTGACCGCCGGCCGGCCCGCCGCCGTGCAGAAGCGCATGGCGCTGCAGGCGGTGCTGGTGGCCGGCGGCGTGATCGCCGTCTTCGGCCTGCTGGGCCAGCGCATCCTCGACTACCTGCACATCTCCGTGCCCGCCCTGATGATCGCCGGCGGGGTGCTGCTCCTGCTGGTCGCGCTGGACCTGCTCACCGGCAAGACGGACGAGCCCCAGCAGACCAAGGACGTCAACGTGGCGCTGGTCCCGCTGGGCATGCCGCTGCTGGCCGGTCCCGGCGCCATCGTCTCGGTGATCCTCGCCGTGGAGAAGGCCGGGGACGTGGGCTCCCAGGTCGCCGTGTGGACGGCGATCCTCGCCATCCACGTGGTGATCTGGCTGATCATGCGGAACTCGCTGCTGGTGATCCGGGTGATCAAGGAGGGCGGTGTGGTCCTGGTGACCCGGCTGGCGGGCATGCTGCTCGCCGCGATCGCCGTCCAGCAGATCATCAACGGGGTGACCCAGGTGGTCCAGGGCGTCTGACGGCCTCTGACCGGTCCGCGCGCCCCGGACGCCACTGCGGCCCGGTGGGGAGCCTCCTGCTGGAGGCTGCCCGCCGGGCCGCGGTGTTCGGTGACTGTTACGAGGCCGGGGTGTCGGCCGGGCGGATCCAGAGGCGCTGGCCGATCTCGGCGGCCTGCTGCACGATCCCGTTGACGGAGGCGGCGTCCACGACGGTGCTGTCGACCGGCAGGCCGCTGGCGTCGTCGAGACGCAGAATCTCGAAGCGCATGCTTCTCCCTTCCCACGTCGGTATGTACCGGGTACAACACCCGAACCGGGCGGGAAGATTCCCTAGCCAAGCAAAATTTTCGGCCGCCTAAGTATCCCCTCGTACCCGCCTTCCCGAGGCGCATGTGCGGACGCGGTATGAACTGGGTGAGACCGGTTGTCTGCGCTCCGTGACCGCCGGGACAATGGGCACCGGTATGAATGACGACCTCGCGGCGCTGACCGCAAGCATCGAGAGCACCAACCGGTTGCTCCAGCGCGTTCTCGCCGCGGTGGCGAAGGCGCAGTCCGCTCCCCAGTCCACCCACGCGCTCTTCGTCGACGCCGGGTACCTCTACGCGGCCGCCGGGCGGCTGGTGGTGGGCACCGAGGACCGCCGCGCCTTCGAGCTGGACACCGAGGGAGTGATCGCCGCGCTCATCGACCGGGCCGCGGCGCTCTTCCAGGACAGCCGGCTGCTGCGGGTGTACTGGTACGACGGGGCCCGCCGCCGCATCCACACGGCCGAGCAGCAGGCCATCGCGGAGCTGCCCGACGTGAAGGTCCGGCTCGGCAACCTCAACGCCAACAACCAGCAGAAGGGCGTCGACGGGCTGATCCGCTCCGACCTCGAGGCACTGGCCCGCAACCGGGCCATCACCGACGCGGCGCTGCTCGGCGGGGACGAGGACCTGGTCCCGGCCGTGGAGGCGGCGCAGGAGTACGGCGCCCGTGTCCACCTCTGGGGCATCGAGGCCCCGGACGGCCGCAACCAGGCCGAACCGCTGCTCTGGGAGGTCGACAGCCAGCGCACCCTGGACCTGCCGTTCCTCAAGCCCTACGTCTCCCGCCGGGCCACCGCCGCCTTCGAGGCGGCCGCGGCCCGCCCCACCTGGGAAGAGGTCCGCTTCGTGGGCGCGCAGATCGCCGCGCGGTGGCTGGCCGAGCGCGGCCCGGAGCCGATGGAGGCGCTGCTCGCCGGGCAGCCGTACCTGCCCGGTTCCGACGACCAGGACCTGCTGGTCCAGGCCGAGGGGCTGCTCGGTTACTCGCTGCGCGGCCAGTCCGACCTGCGCAGGGCGCTCCGGGACGGCTTCTGGGAGCGGCTGCGCACGCTGGAGTGAGCCACCCCCGGGGCCGGGGACGCAGGGGGCCGGGCGCCGGTGTGCGTCAGGCCTGGCGCCCGACGCCGTCCCAGAAGCCGGCGAGCGCCTCGGCGGTCGCGGCCGGACGGTCGACGGCGGGGGAGTGGTCCGCCCCGTCGATCACCGTGCGCAGGGCGCCGAGGCGGACGGCCATCTCGTCGAGGAGCTCCACGGGCCAGGCGTCGTCGTGGGAGCCGGACAGGACGTGGTACGGCAGGTTCACGGCGGCCAGCTCGTCGACCCGGTCCGGTTCCGTGCAGAGCTGGCGGCCGGTGGCGATCAGCTGGGCCGGCCGGGTGCGCAGCCAGCGTTCGCGCAGCGGGCGGGTGTCGGGCTGCTCGGCCAGCTCCTCGGGGGCGGCGGTGGCCTCCATCGCCTGCATCACCGCCCACACCCGGTCCATCGACATGATGCCCAGCGCCTCACGGAGCATGGTCACGCGTTCCTGCTGGGAGTCGGAGATCCGGGCGGGGCCGGAGGACATCAGCGTCAGGCTCAGGAACGGGGAGGCGTCCCGCAGCACGGTGGCGCGGGAGATCTGTCCGCCGAGGGAGTGGCCGAGCAGATGGATCCGCGTCCCCTCGGCCTCGGCCAGGACCTGTGCCAGGGAGAGCAGATCCTGCGCCAACTCGTCCTGCGCGTAGGCGGATTCGTCGCGCTCCGGGCCGTCGGACTCGTACTGGCCGCGCCCGTCCACGGCCACCGTGCGGTAGCCGCGCGCCGCGAGCGGGGTGTGCAGGGCGATGAAGTCCTCCTTGCTGCCGGTGTATCCGGGCAGCAGCAAGGCGGTTCCCCGGTGCGGGACGCCTGGTGCGGCGGGCATCTCCATGGCGGCGAACGCGCCGCGCCCGGTGGCGAGTTGGTGTACCCGCGCACCGGGCGGGGGAGTGAAGGTGTCGGGCCTGCTCATGGCGGTCAGCGTACCCAGCGCGGCGGCAAACGCCGACGGCCCGGCTCCCCTCGGGGAACCGGGCCGTCGGACGGTGGCCGTGCCGGCCGCCGGATGTGGCCTGCCGTCAGCTC
>NZ_JACADT010000414.1:0-4798 GCF_013421635.1 Streptomyces sp. UH6
AGGAAATCGGAACGGAAACGGTCTGATAGAGTCGGAAACGAAGGAAGCGCCCGGAGGAAAGCCCGAGAGGGTCAGTACGAAGGAAGCGTCCGCACCTTGAGAACTCAACAGCGTGCCAAAAGTCAACGCCAGATATGTTGATACCCCGTCTCAGTCTTGAGACGAGGTTCCTTTGAAAAAACACAGCGAGGACGCTGTGAACCGTCGAGCTTATTCCGCTCGCGGTTCCGCTCATCGTGGTGTCACCGGATTACCGGTAAACATTCACGGAGAGTTTGATCCTGGCTCAGGACGAACGCTGGCGGCGTGCTTAACACATGCAAGTCGAACGATGAACCACTTCGGTGGGGATTAGTGGCGAACGGGTGAGTAACACGTGGGCAATCTGCCCTTCACTCTGGGACAAGCCCTGGAAACGGGGTCTAATACCGGATACGACCTGCCAAGGCATCTTGGCGGGTGGAAAGCTCCGGCGGTGAAGGATGAGCCCGCGGCCTATCAGCTTGTTGGTGAGGTAACGGCTCACCAAGGCGACGACGGGTAGCCGGCCTGAGAGGGCGACCGGCCACACTGGGACTGAGACACGGCCCAGACTCCTACGGGAGGCAGCAGTGGGGAATATTGCACAATGGGCGAAAGCCTGATGCAGCGACGCCGCGTGAGGGATGACGGCCTTCGGGTTGTAAACCTCTTTCAGCAGGGAAGAAGCGAAAGTGACGGTACCTGCAGAAGAAGCGCCGGCTAACTACGTGCCAGCAGCCGCGGTAATACGTAGGGCGCAAGCGTTGTCCGGAATTATTGGGCGTAAAGAGCTCGTAGGCGGCTTGTCGCGTCGGTTGTGAAAGCCCGGGGCTTAACCCCGGGTCTGCAGTCGATACGGGCAGGCTAGAGTTCGGTAGGGGAGATCGGAATTCCTGGTGTAGCGGTGAAATGCGCAGATATCAGGAGGAACACCGGTGGCGAAGGCGGATCTCTGGGCCGATACTGACGCTGAGGAGCGAAAGCGTGGGGAGCGAACAGGATTAGATACCCTGGTAGTCCACGCCGTAAACGGTGGGCACTAGGTGTGGGCAACATTCCACGTTGTCCGTGCCGCAGCTAACGCATTAAGTGCCCCGCCTGGGGAGTACGGCCGCAAGGCTAAAACTCAAAGGAATTGACGGGGGCCCGCACAAGCGGCGGAGCATGTGGCTTAATTCGACGCAACGCGAAGAACCTTACCAAGGCTTGACATACACCGGAAAGCATCAGAGATGGTGCCCCCCTTGTGGTCGGTGTACAGGTGGTGCATGGCTGTCGTCAGCTCGTGTCGTGAGATGTTGGGTTAAGTCCCGCAACGAGCGCAACCCTTGTCCCGTGTTGCCAGCAGGCCCTTGTGGTGCTGGGGACTCACGGGAGACCGCCGGGGTCAACTCGGAGGAAGGTGGGGACGACGTCAAGTCATCATGCCCCTTATGTCTTGGGCTGCACACGTGCTACAATGGCCGGTACAATGAGCTGCGATACCGCGAGGTGGAGCGAATCTCAAAAAGCCGGTCTCAGTTCGGATTGGGGTCTGCAACTCGACCCCATGAAGTCGGAGTCGCTAGTAATCGCAGATCAGCATTGCTGCGGTGAATACGTTCCCGGGCCTTGTACACACCGCCCGTCACGTCACGAAAGTCGGTAACACCCGAAGCCGGTGGCCCAACCCCTTGTGGGAGGGAGCTGTCGAAGGTGGGACTGGCGATTGGGACGAAGTCGTAACAAGGTAGCCGTACCGGAAGGTGCGGCTGGATCACCTCCTTTCTAAGGAGCACTTCTTACCAAGCCTGGCTTGGTCAGAGGCCAGTACATCAGCGAATGTCTGATGCTGGTTGCTCATGGGTGGAACGTTGACTACTCGGCACGGTTCAGGATGGACCAGGCGCTAGTACTGCTCTTCGGAGCGTGGAACGCTGATCTGGTTGGCTGACCGTGTCGGGCACGCTGTTGGGTATCTGAAGGTACGGCCGCAAGGCTGGGTCTTCAGTGCCGGCCCCGGTAAAGCGTTGGTTCGCCAGCGTGTGACGGGTGGCTGGTCGTTGTTTGAGAACTGCACAGTGGACGCGAGCATCTGTGGCCAAGTTTTTAAGGGCGCACGGTGGATGCCTTGGCACCAGGAACCGATGAAGGACGTGGGAGGCCGCGATAGTCCCCGGGGAGTCGTCAACCAGGCTTTGATCCGGGGGTTTCCGAATGGGGAAACCCGGCAGTCGTCATGGGCTGTCACCCACTGCTGAACACATAGGCAGTGTGGAGGGAACGAGGGGAAGTGAAACATCTCAGTACCCTCAGGAAGAGAAAACAACCGTGATTCCGGGAGTAGTGGCGAGCGAAACTGGATCAGGCTAAACCTCAAGCGTGTGAGACCCGGCAGGGGTTGCGTTTGGGGGGTTGTGGGATCTCTCTTCTGTCGTCTGCCGGCGACAGGACGAGTCAGAAACCGTTGATGTAGGCGAAGGACATGCGAAAGGTCCGGCGTAGAGGGTAAGACCCCCGTAGTCGAAACGTCAGCGGCTCGTTTGAGAGACACCCAAGTAGCACGGGGCCCGAGAAATCCCGTGTGAATCTGGCGGGACCACCCGCTAAGCCTAAATATTCCCTGGTGACCGATAGCGGATAGTACCGTGAGGGAATGGTGAAAAGTACCGCGGGAGCGGAGTGAAATAGTACCTGAAACCGTGTGCCTACAAGCCGTGGGAGCGTCGGATGCAGCTTGCTGCATCTCGTGACTGCGTGCCTTTTGAAGAATGAGCCTGCGAGTTTGCGGTGTGTTGCGAGGTTAACCCGTGTGGGGAAGCCGTAGCGAAAGCGAGTCCGAATAGGGCGTTTGAGTAGCATGCCCAAGACCCGAAGCGGAGTGATCTAGCCATGGGCAGGTTGAAGCGGAGGTAAGACTTCGTGGAGGACCGAACCCACCAGGGTTGAAAACCTGGGGGATGACCTGTGGTTAGGGGTGAAAGGCCAATCAAACTCCGTGATAGCTGGTTCTCCCCGAAATGCATTTAGGTGCAGCGTCGTGTGTTTCTTGCCGGAGGTAGAGCACTGGATAGGCGATGGGCCCTACCGGGTTACTGACCTTAGCCAAACTCCGAATGCCGGTAAGTGAGAGCGCGGCAGTGAGACTGTGGGGGATAAGCTCCATGGTCGAGAGGGAAACAGCCCAGAGCATCGACTAAGGCCCCTAAGCGTACGCTAAGTGGGAAAGGATGTGGAGTCGCAGAGACAACCAGGAGGTTGGCTTAGAAGCAGCCACCCTTGAAAGAGTGCGTAATAGCTCACTGGTCTAGTGATTCCGCGCCGACAATGTAGCGGGGCTCAAGCGTACCGCCGAAGTCGTGTCATTGCAGCATGTACTCCCAACGGAGGCTGTGATGGGTAGGGGAGCGTCGTGTGCCGGGTGAAGCAGCCGCGGAAGCGAGTTGTGGACGGTTCACGAGTGAGAATGCAGGCATGAGTAGCGATACAAACGTGAGAAACGTTTGCGCCGATTGACCAAGGGTTCCTGGGTCAAGCTGATCTGCCCAGGGTAAGTCGGGACCTAAGGCGAGGCCGACAGGCGTAGTCGATGGATAACCGGTTGATATTCCGGTACCCGCTTTGAAGCGCCAAACATCGAATCCAGTGATGCTAAGCCCGTGAAGCCGCCCCTGATCTCTTCGGAGTGAGGGGGAGTGGTGGAGCCGGTGACCCGAGCTGGTAGTAGGTGAGTGATGGGGTGACGCAGGAAGGTAGTCCATCCCGGGCGGTGGTTGTCCCGGGGTAAGGGTGTAGGCCGTGCGGTAGGTAAATCCGTCGCACACTAGGGCTGAGACCTGATGCCGAGCCGATTGTGGTGAAGTGGATGATCCTATGCTGTCGAGAAAAGCCTCTAGCGAGTTTCATGGCGGCCCGTACCCTAAACCGACTCAGGTGGTCAGGTAGAGAATACCGAGGCGTTCGGGTGAACTATGGTTAAGGAACTCGGCAAAATGCCCCCGTAACTTCGGGAGAAGGGGGGCCATTTCCGGTGATCCGATTTACTCGGTGAGCTGGGGGTGGCCGCAGAGACCAGCGAGAAGCGACTGTTTACTAAAAACACAGGTCCGTGCGAAGCCGTAAGGCGATGTATACGGACTGACGCCTGCCCGGTGCTGGAACGTTAAGGGGACCGGTTAGCTCCATTTCGGTGGGGCGAAGCTGAGAACTTAAGCGCCAGTAAACGGCGGTGGTAACTATAACCATCCTAAGGTAGCGAAATTCCTTGTCGGGTAAGTTCCGACCTGCACGAATGGCGTAACGACTTCTCGACTGTCTCAACCATAGGCCCGGTGAAATTGCACTACGAGTAAAGATGCTCGTTTCGCGCAGCAGGACGGAAAGACCCCGGGACCTTTACTACAGTTTGATATTGGTGTTCGGTTCGGCTTGTGTAGGATAGCTGGGAGACTTTGAAGCTCGCACGCCAGTGTGGGTGGAGTCGTCGTTGAAATACCAGTCTGGTCGTGCTGGATGTCTAACCTGG
Source organism: Streptomyces sp. UH6 (assembly GCF_013421635.1). Lineage (NCBI taxonomy): Bacteria > Bacillati > Actinomycetota > Actinomycetes > Kitasatosporales > Streptomycetaceae > Streptomyces > Streptomyces sp. UH6. Next base: position 4,526 of record NZ_JACADT010000414.1, read on the forward strand.
GTCCGTGATCCGGATCAGGGACAGTGTCTGATGGGTAGTTTAACTGGGGCGGTTGCCTCCTAAAGAGTAACGGAGGCGCCCAAAGGTTCCCTCAGCCTGGTTGGCAATCAGGTGTTGAGTGTAAGTGCACAAGGGAGCTTGACTGTGAGACCGACGGGTCGAGCAGGGACGAAAGTCGGGACTAGTGATCCGGCGGTGGCTTGTGGAAGCGCCGTCGCTCAACGGATAAAAGGTACCCCGGGGATAACAGGCTGATCTTCCCCAAGAGTCCAT
>NZ_JACADT010000415.1:0-4784 GCF_013421635.1 Streptomyces sp. UH6
GTTGCCGCGGTCAGTCCGACGGCGTCGGCCGCCGCCGCGCGGTGCTCGCCCGCACGATGAGCTCGGGGGCCAGCGTGAGGTGGGTGGTGCCCTCCGCCGTGCCCTCGATGTGCTCCAGCAGCAGTCCTATGCTGCTCCGCCCGAGCGAGGCGAAGTCCTGCCGCACGGTCGTCAGCGGCGGCGGGAAGAACTCCGCCTCGGGGATGTCGTCGAAGCCGGCGACCGCCACGTCCGCCGGGGTCTCCAGTCCGGCCTCCCGAAAGGCGCGCAGCACCCCGAGCGCCATCTGGTCGTTGGCGACGAACACCGCAGTGAGGCCGTCGCCCTGACCGGGCGACGACAGCACCCGCCCCGCGAGCTGCTGGCCCGCCTGGTACCCCGACAGCGGGCTCCAGTCGCCCCGCAGCAACGGGGGCGCCTCGACTCCGGCGTCCCGCAGCGCCGCCTCCCACCCGGCCGTCCGCGCCTCGCTCTCCAGCCAGTCCGCGGGACCCGCCACGTGCCAGACGGTGGCGTGGCCGGCCGTCAGCAGATGCTCCGTGATCATCCGCGCGCCGAGATGCTGGTCCAGGGAGACCCCGGGCAGGTCCAGGTCGTGACCGCCCTCCACGGTGACCACCGGGCACGGCGCCTCCAGTGCCGCCAGCGCCCGCACGGCGTCCCGCCAGGGCGTGATGGCGACGATCCCCTCCACGCCCCACCCCGAGAGGTGCTGCACCGCTTCGGTGAGCGCCTCCTCCGTGGCCGCCCGCAGCGTCACGGCGGAGGTCAGGTAGCCGCGCTCACGGGCCGCCTCCTGCACCCCCGCCAACGTGCTGGCGGGCCCGTGCAGCGTGGTGTTCACGGCGATGACCCCGAGCGTGTGCGTCCGTCGGGTGGCGAGCGCGCGCGCCGCCGAGTTGCGGCGGTAGCCCAACTCGTCGATCACCGCCGTCACCGCCGCGCGGGTCTTGGCGCTGACGTTCGGATGGCCGCCGATCACGCGCGAGACCGTCTGGTGGGACACGCCGGCGACCCGGGCGACGTCCGCCATCGTGGGCGCCTTGGAGGCGTCCGGTAGCTGGATCAATCCTCTTCCTTCCTCGATGGGCGGCCCGTCCCGGGGTGCCGTCCCGCGCAGTGCGGCGCTCCGGAGTGCGGACCGGTCCGCGGGTCACGTGGCGAACACTCGATGCGAGCGCTCACATCGCGATCCCGGCAAACCGCCAACCGCACGCCGCAATTTTGTCTCCACCCTTGAGTCAGCGCCATGTTAGCGCTCACAATTCTGAGGCCCACCCATACTCGGCCGCGGGGTCCCGCGAGATCTCTCCCGAGAGCCGCGGCCGATCCTGGAAGGACGGTGAGAGCGTAGTGAACGAGACTGCCCTGAAGAACCTGCGGCGCGAGGTGCTGGCGGCCAACCTCCGGATCCCCGAGGCCGGCCTCGCGACCCTCACCTGGGGGAACGTCAGCGGCGTGGACCGGGAGGCGGGAGTCTTCGTCATCAAGCCCTCGGGAGTCTCCTACGACGACCTCACCGAGGACGACCTGGTCGTGGTGTCGCTCGACGACGGCCACGTCGTCGCGGGCGAACTCCGGCCCTCCACGGACACCGAGACGCACCGCTGCCTCTACCGCGCCTTCCCGTTCATCGGCGGCGTGACCCACACCCACTCCACCCACGCGGTCGCCTTCGCCCAGGCCCGCTGCCCCATCCCCGTCCTGGGGACCACCCACGCCGACACCTTCAACGGCCCCGTCCCCGTGACCGAGGACCTGACCCCCGAGCAGTGCGCCCGGGACTACGAGTTCAACACGGGCGAGGTGATCGTCGAGATGCTCCGGTCCGACCCGCGGCGGGCCGAGGAGGTCCCCGGCGCCCTGGTCTCCCGCCACGGCCCCTTCACCTGGGGCCCCACCGCCACGGCCTCACTGGAGAACGCCGTCGTCTGCGAGGCCGTCGCCGAGATGGCCCTGCACACGCTCGCCCTCCGCGCCCAGCTGGGGAACGTCTCCGAGCCCCCTGGCCATCTGCTGGAGCGCCACTACACCCGCAAGCACGGCCCCGACGCGTACTACGGCAACGCCGGCCCCGCACCCGCTCCCGCCGCCGTGCCCGCGCCCTGAGCGGAGGTGCCGTCGGCCCCACGCGTGACCGGAGTTGTCCTCCGGCCCCACGCGTGACCGGAGTTGTCGGAGCGGCGCACTAGGTTTCGGATCACCTCGCAGTCGCCCGCGGTCCTGGCGGGCGGCTGCCGTCGTCGATCCCCCCGGAAGTGGGACAGAACATGAGCTTCGAGGCCACCTACGCGGACTTCTCCGCCGATCCGGCGCGGCTGTCCAACGCCGACGTCACGCTCCACCGGGCCCGGCCCGCCGGGTCCCACCTGGTGGTGGACGCGGGCGGGAGCGTCACGCTGGAGTTCGAGGTGGCGGACCCGGAGGGCGTTCCCCAGGTGACGCTCACCGTCACCGCCCTCGTCTCCAAGTCCGGCCGCTCTCCCGGGTACGCGCCCGTCGACGTGCTGTTCCAGGGCGAGGCGCTGGCCGAGGACCTCACCGTGCCGGGTGGGGGAGACCTCCCGCAGGACAACGTCTTCGCGGTGCCCGGACGCTTGCTGCGGCGGGGGACCAACAGGCTGGAGATACGGTCCTCGGCCGAGGCGCGCACCATGCTCCGGCTGTACCGCATCACCCTGGACCCCGTCTTCGAGCGGGGCCGCTCGGAACGCGCGCGGACGGCGGAGGCCGCCCGGGACTCCGTGTTCGCCTACCGCACCGAACGCCGCCCCGCGCATGCCGCCGCGTCGGCGCCCTGGCAGGCGGCACCGCGGCTGCTGTTCCACGTCGACCGGGGCGAGCGGTCGTTGCCCGCGCAGCTCGGCTGGCGCGGCACGGACGGTGCCGAGGCCGCCCTCAGCTTCCAGTCCAACATGTCGGACTTCCACGGCTGTTACCGCACAGCGGACGGCACGGCGTACGAGTACCGGGGGCGGCTCACCGGCCGGTGGCCGTTCACGGCGGAGACCGAGAACCTGTCCACGGCAGCCCTGCACCGCTTCCGCACGGAGGAGGGGTGGGGCGGCGGCTGGCACGCCTCCGAGGAACTGCGGCTGCTGGTCGAGGACGGCGCGGTGCCCGTCGAGCGGGTGACCTGGCGCGATCAGCGGGGCAACTCCGGGGTGGCCGTGCTGCACGGTGACTCCGCCGAGGCCGAGGTGACCGGGGTGGAGGCGAGCAGCGAGCTCCGTCCGGCGCACGAGGTGGCCGGCAACCTCCTCGAGGACACCCGCGCCAAGTGGCTGGCACCCGACGACACCGCCCACCTCGACCTCACCCTCGCCCGCCCCACCGCCGTCGCCTCGTACTCCCTGACGACGGCGAACGACCACCCCGACCGCGATCCCCGGGACTGGACCCTCTACGGCTCCCACGACGGCCGGACCTGGACGCCGCTGGACACGCGCACCGGCGAGACGTTCGACGCGCGCTTCCAGACACGGGAGTTCACCCTCCGCGCCGGTGTTCGCGACGGTGCCGGCGCCGGCGCCGGTGTCGCGGCGGAGACCGCGGGCTACCGGCACTACCGGCTCGACATCACCCGCAACGGTGGTGCGGGCGAGGTCCAGCTCGCCCGGGTCCGCCTCGCGGCACCGGCCGGCGGACAGGCGTTCACCGGCTACTACCAGCGCCACGACGAGGGCCCCATCGGCTACCGCGGCACGCCGGCCCCGGCGTCCCCCGGCAGCTCCGCCCACCACCTGGCGGTGGACCTGGAGACAGCCGCCCAGGGACTGGCCGAGACCGCCCGGACCCTGACCGCGCTCGCCTCCCGACTGCGCCTCGTCTGAGGCGGATCGGCAGCCTCGGCCCGCCCGCACCGGGGCGCGTGGCTGTCGGTGGCCGGTACCCCCGACGAGCTCGATCCCGACCTGTGGAGTGTGTCAGTGCGCCTCCGTGAGCGCCGCCGCCACCGTCCCTAGGCTCACCTGCGGCTGGTGACGGCAGAGAGCCGTCACATCGCTCCGACGGCAGGAGTCCGTGCAATGTCCCGCGTGAGGGTCCACAACTTCTCCATCTCCATCGACGGATTCGCCACCGGTGAAGGGCAGAGTCTCGACACCCCCTTCGGCCACGCCGGTGCGCGACTCCACGAGTGGTTCTTCCCGACCAGGACCTTCCAGCGGATGCAGGGCAAGCCGGAGGGGAGCTCCGGGGTCGACGGCGCCGTCGCCGCCACCTGGGATGCCGGCATCGGTGCGGAGATCATGGGCCGCAACAAGTTCAGCCCCCATCGCGGGCCATGGGAGAACCACGACTGGAACGGCTGGTGGGGGCCCAACCCGCCGTTCCACACCCCGGTGTTCGTCCTCACCCACCACCCCCGTCCCTCGGTGGAGATGGAGGGCGGCACGACTTTCCACTTCATCGACGCCACGCCGCAGGAGGCGCTCCGTCAGGCGCGCGAGGCCGCGGGCGGCCTGGACGTGAGGATCGGTGGCGGGCCGACCACGGTCCGCGAGTTCCTCGCCGAAGACCTCGTCGACCATCTGCACATCGCCGTCGTCCCGATCGTTCTGGGACGTGGCGAGCGCCTGTGGGACGGACTCGAAGGACTGGAGCAGCGCTTCGAGATCGAGTCCGTGACCACCCCCAGCGGTGTCACCCACATGACCTTCACCCGGCCGTAGCGCCGCCCGGCCCCTGCGGCGGTCGGCCTCGGTCTCCCCGGCGGCGCGTGGACCCGTCGCGGCAGGCTCGCGACGGGTCCACCGTCGCGGCAGGGGTCCCTACCGCGTCAC
>NZ_JACADT010000416.1:0-4780 GCF_013421635.1 Streptomyces sp. UH6
CGGGGGCGTCACTCCTCGGTGGCCGGAGTCAGGCTGCGCAACCGGCGGGCCCCGTACCAGGTGGCCGCGACGGTGACCACGGTCAGCAGCACCGCGCCGGTGCCCATGCCGACCTCCGAGGTGATCAGCTTCCCCTCGGCCAGGTCGCCCCCGACCGCCAGCGCCCACTGCTGGACGCTGAGCGAGCGCGCTCCCGCCACGTAGGAGCCGAGCAGCGTCTCCCAGATCAGCGTGTACACCAGTCCGACGACCACCGCGTGCCGGGTGAGGGTGCCCAGCATCAGGAACAGCGAGGCGTAGGCGATCGAGGCCACCAGCGCCGCGACCGTGTAGGCGACGGCGATCCCGTCGGCGGTGCCGACGAGGATCAGTGCGGCGATCAGCGTGGGGACGGCCGAGAAGACCATCGTCACCGCGATCGCGACCACCAGCTTGGTGAACAGCACCGTCCGCCGCTGCACCGGCTTGGCCAACAGGTACATGACCGAACCGTCGTCGATCTCCGGGCCGATCGCCCCGGTTCCCGCGATCACGCCGATGATCGGCACCATCGCGGCCAGCGCGAACCGGCCGAGCACGTCGGTGGAGCTTTGCGGGTCACCGTCGGCCAGCAGCCGCACGGCGACGGCGATCAGCACCAGCAGCGACGGCAGGATGCCCAGGACGAGGGCCCGGCGCCGGCCGAGCAGGGCCCGGTAGGTGAGCCGGGCCACCGTGGGATGGAACGCTGTGAACATCGTGAAGCCTCCTAGGCCGCTTCGCCGCTAGGCCGCGACAAGGTACGAGAAGACGGACTCGAGGGACTCGTCCGACGGCGACACCGTGTAGAGCCGGATGCCGTGTTCCCGGGCCACCTTGGGCAGCAGTTCGGTGAACCGGCCGAAGTCGGCCGCCTGGATCACCAGGGCGTCCTCGGCGGCGTCCACCTCGATGCCGGAGGTCGACGGATCGGCGATCAGCACCGCCGCCAGCGCCCGGTCGTCGCTGGAGCGGACCAGGTAGCGGTGCGGGCGGTCGGTCATCAGGCGGCGGATGGAGCGGAAGTCGCCGCTGGCCGCGTGCCGTCCGGCCACCACCACCTCGATGTGCGAGGCCACCTGCTCGACCTCCTCCAGGATGTGCGAGGAGAACAGGACGGTGCGGCCCTCGTCCCCCATGCGCCGCAGCACGTCCATCAGCTGCATCCGCTGACGCGGGTCCATGCCGTTGAACGGCTCGTCGAGCAGCAGCACCGAGGGGTCGTGCACCAGCGCGGAGGCCATCTTCACGCGCTGCCGCATGCCCTTGGAGTAGGTGCCGATCCTGCGGTCCTGGGCGTGCTCCATCTCCACGAGGGCCAGCGCCCGCTGCGCCTCCGCGGCGCCCAGCCCGTGCAGCTCGGCGTTGGCGACGACGAACTGGCGGCCGGTCAGGAAGTCGTACATCGCCTCCCGTTCGGGAACGATGCCGATCTCCCGGTAGACGGCCTCGTTGCGCCACACCGGGCTGCCGTCGAGGGTGACGGACCCGGCGGACGGGGCGAGGAAGCCCGCCATCATGTTGATCAGGGTCGACTTCCCGGCGCCGTTGGGCCCGAGCAGGCCGGTGACGCCCGGTCCCACGTCCACGGTGATGTCGTTGACGGCGACCACGTTGCCGAACCAGCGGGAGACGTGGTCTAGCTGGATGGTGGTCACAGCCCGGCCTTTCGGTAGCGACGGATCAGGAGGCCGTAGGAACCGGCGATCAGCACGGCCACGACCAGCAGGTAGACGGCTCCCTGGGCGGTGGAGGGTCCGACGTTGCCCGGGAAGGGCGCGCCGTCGCCGAGGAAGGCGTGCTGCAGCCCGTAGATCAGCGTGCTCGGCGAGAACAGGCCGAGCCACGACACCGCACCCCGGGCCTCGTTGAGGTCCGCGGCCACCTGGAGCGTGGAGACCGCCGCGAAGGACAGCATCATCACGGCGATCACGGCGGCGACGCCGAAGCCCCGGCGCGGCGTCAGGGCGGCGACGACCAGGCCGATGCCCGCGTAGAGCAGGGCGAGCACGGCCGCTCCGGCGAGGCCCTGGGCGAAGGCCGAGGTCTGGTCCGCGAAGTCGAGCTTGGCCAGCAGCGCACCCGCGTAGAGGACCACCTGCGGCAGCGCGGTGAGCATGAAGATCGCGCAGGCCATGGCCAGGTACTTGGCGCGGACGTAGTCGGAGGTCTCGATCGGGCGGGAGAAGTACAGGGGCATGGTCCGGTACCTCAGGTCCAGGGAGACCGCCTGGGGAGCCTGCGCGGCGAGGAACAGGGTGATCACCATCTCGAAGCCCGCCGTGTACTCCACGTAGGTCATCGGCAGTTCCCCGGCACCGCTCATCATGGTCACCGCCACCGCGATCACGGCGGGCAGCGTCAGCACGCAGGTGATGACCACCGGCACGATCTTGGAGCGGGCCGAGCGGCCGAGGCCGAAGGCGCTGCGCAGCGACTGCGCGAACAGCGAGCGGCGCGCGTAGGCACGGCCCAGGCGGGGGCCGTCGTAGCCGCGGTAGCCGATGTCGTGGATCCGGCTCTCGTGCGCGGCGCCGTTGCCGGGACGCGCCGTCCCTCCGGGCCCGCCGGCCGGCGTGAGGCTATCGGTCGTCATGGCGGAAGACCTCCGAGATGTGGTGCCGGCGCTGTTCCATGCGCACCAGGCCGAGGCCGAGGCCGGCGACGGTGTCGCGGATCAGGTCGTAGGTGTCGTCGCCGTCCGCGGTGAGCAGCAGGATGCGGCCCGCTCCCGGTAGCCCGGCGCCGCCGTCCTCGGTGCGCACCCCACGGGCCCCCAGGGCCTTGCGGAGCGCGTCGATCCCGTCGGGGTGCTCGTCGCTGTCGGTGACCTCCACGGCGAGGGTGGCGGTGGACCGGGTGAAGTCGGTGGTGGAACTGGAGCGCAGCAGGGCTCCGCCGTCGATGACGACGACGTGGTCGCAGGTGCGCTCGAGCTCGCCCAGCAGGTGCGAGGTGACCAGGACCGAGATGCCGAAGTCGCTGTGGATGCGGCGGATCAGGTCCAGCATGTCGTCCCGGCCGGCCGGGTCCAGGCCGTTGGTGGGCTCGTCCAGCAGCACCAGGTCCGGGTCGTGGACGAGCGCCTGGGCGAGCTTGACCCGCTGCTTCATGCCCGTGGAGTAGCCGCCGATGGGGCGGTAGCGCTCCTCGTACAGGCCGACGTGGCGGAGGGTGTCGGCGGTGCGCTCACGGGCGGCGGTCGGTGGCAGGCCGGACATGCGCGCCATGTGGACGACGAACTCGGTGGCCGAGACGTCGGGCGGCAGGCAGTCGTGCTCCGGCATGTAGCCGACCCGGGCACGGATCGCGGATCCCTCGGTCCCGACGTCCAGGCCGAGCACCTCGGCGCGCCCCTCGGAGGCGGGGGCGAGACCCAGCAGGATCTTGATCAAGGTCGATTTGCCGGCGCCGTTGGCGCCGACCAGACCGGTCACGCCGGACCCGATGTCCAGGGTGAGCCGGTCGAGGGCGGTCACCCGGGGGAACCGCTTGCTCAGGCTTTCGGTCAGGATCACAGTCACGGGGACGACGGTAGGGGGCATGACGCGGACACGTCGTCCTCCGGGAGGGGCCTCCCCGCTCAGCCTCCAGGTGTAGGGGACGCATAAGGGTCATCCCCGAAGGGGAGACGCGGGCCTCGTCTCCCCTTCGGGGAGGGGGCGTTGACGCGGTGTCCGCCGGCTGCCAGATTCACAGACCTGGGCGGCGGCCGCGACGACGGCGGGCGGTACGACTGCGGGCGGTACGACGGCGGGCGGTACGACGGCGGGCGGGCCGGACGACGGCAGTCGGCGGCGGCGGCCGAACGACGGCAGGGGTGGAGGACGGATGGCACTCAAGGGCGCGCGCGAACGCATGGTGCGGTCGGGCGAGGTCGACCTGTGCGTCGCGGAGCTGGGACCGGCCGACGGGGAGCGGCCGACGATCGTCCTGCTCCACGGCTATCCGGACACCAAGGAGATATGGGGCGAGGTGGCCGCGCGGCTCGCCGAGCGGTTCCACGTGGTGCTCTACGACGTCCGCGGACACGGCCGCTCCACCGCTCCGCGCCCACCGCGCGGCGGGTACACCCTGGAGCGGCTGGGCGACGACTTCCTGGCCGTCGCCGAGGCCGTGAGCCCCGGCCGCCCGGTGCACCTGGTCGGGCACGACTGGGGATCGGTGCAGAGCTGGGACTTCGTCACGCGGCCCCGCACGGCGTCCCGGATCGCCTCGCTCACCTCGATGTCGGGCCCCTCCCTGGACCACTTCTCCCTCTGGATGCGGCAAGGGCTGACCCGGCCGGCCCCGCGCCGGACCGCCCGGGTCCTCGGCCAGGCGGCCAGGTCCTGGTACATGGCCGCCCTCCACGTCCCGGTCGTGCCCGAACTGCTCTGGCGGGGGACGCCGGCGCTCACCAGTACCTGGCGGGCGTTGCTGAAGAAGTTCGAGGGGGTGGAACCCGAGGGGTATCCCACGGCCAGTCTGGGCACCGACGGCGCCCACGGGGCCTGGCTACACCGGGACAACGTCCCGTCCTCGCTCCGGACGCCGCGCGTGGACGCCCGCACCGACCTGCCGGTCCAGCTGGTCGTCGCACTGCGGGACCCGTTCCTCTCACCCGCCCTCTACGACGGACTCGAGCGGTGGGCCCCGAAGCTGGTGCGGCGCACCCTGCCGGTCGGGCACGCGATGCCGCTGACCCGGCCGGACCAGCTCGCCCGGTGGGTCGACGGCTTCGTCACCGACGTGGAGGCCGGCCGGACGCCCTCGACCCGGC
>NZ_JACADT010000417.1:0-4779 GCF_013421635.1 Streptomyces sp. UH6
GCCCACGCGCCGGCCAGCCCGAGCGCGATGCCCAGCGCACCGCCCAGCAGACCGGTCACCACCGCCTCGCCGACCACCTGCCCGGTGACCCGGCGCGAACGCCAGCCCAGCGCCTTGAGGGTGCCGAACTCGCGGACCCGGCGGGAGACCGCGGACGAGGTCAGCAGGCCGGCGACCAGGAACGCCGCCGCCAGGACCACCACGGAGAGCCAGCGGCCGACCGTGACGGCCAGGCCGGAGGCGGTGGACAGGGACCCGGAGACGGTGTCGGCGAGGTCCTCGGACGTGGTCACGGTGGCGTCCGGCACCGCCTCGAGCACCGCCGACTTCACGGCGTCGAGCTGCTGCGCGTCGTCCGCCTGGACGTAGACGGTGGTGATCTTGTCCTTGGCGTCGGCGAGGGTCTGGGCCTGGGCGAGCGGCAGGTAGACGTCGGCGGTGGCGTCCCCGCTGGCCGCCGTGGCCAGGCCCACGATCTCGAAGTCGGTCCCGCCTGCCGAGACCGTGTCGCCGGTCTTCAGCTCCTGCTCCTTGGCGTAGGCGCTGTCCACCACGGCCACCTTCGCCGAGGTCTCGGACTCCTCGAAGCCGCGCCCGTCGGTGATCTCGGAGGAGGTCAGCGGGCCCAGGGCGGGCCGGGTGACGTCCGTGCCGTAGACGGAGAAGCTGTCGATGGAGAAGTCGGCGCCACCGCCGCGCACCTCGCCGCCGGCGCCACCGCCGCCCGGACGGCCGCCGCCCTCGCCCTGCTGGAACTGGCCGGGCGTGAACTCGCCGTCCACCTTGACCACGTTGAGGCTGAGGCCGCCGACCGCGGCTGCCACGCCGTCCGCCTTCCCCACCGTGGTGACGGTGGCGGAGTCGAGGGTCTGGAAGCCCTGCACCATCACGCGGTCGCTGCTCTGCTTCCCGCCCTCCTCGCCCTCCTCCCCGTCCTCGCCCTGCTGGGCGTCGAACTGGAAGCGCGGCCGGCGTTCGCCCTCCTCGCCCTCGGCGGGCGGCTCCGGGGCCTTGGTGACGGTCATGTCCGTGCCGAGGCCGTAGAGCGACTCCAGTACCTGGGCCTGGGCCTTGCCCATGCCCGAGGAGACGGCGTTGACGACGATGACGAGGGCGATGCCGAGCGCCAGACCCGAGGCGACGACCAGCGCCGCCTTTCTCCGGCGGCGCAGTTCGCGGCGCAAGTAGGTGAAGAACATGCGCGGCACGCTAGGTCGGCGCGCTGGCAATCCTCGGTGCGTTGTGTGAGAGAAACCGGAGAGGCGCCCGGGGACGTGTGACCACACGTCCCCGGGCGCCTCGTCCACCGCTCACGGCGGTGCGGTACGGCCGCCGGCGGTCAGACCGCCGAGCCGGCCACCCACTGGTCCCAGGCCATGTTCCAGCCGTTGAAGCCGTTGTCCGGGGCGACCGTCTTGTCGCCGGTGTTCTGCACGACGACGACGTCGCCGATCATCGAGTTGTCGAAGAACCAGGCACCGGGCACGTTCGGGTCGTTCGCGCCCTTGACGTCCTCCAGGCCCACGCAGCCGTGGCTGGTGTTGACGTTGCCGAAGACGCCCTTGCCCCAGTAGTTGCCGTGGATGAAGGTGCCGGAGGTGGTGAGCCGCATGGCGTGCGGCACGTCCTTGATGTCGTACTCGCCCTTGCCGTCGTCGTCCGTGAAGCCGACCGTCGCGCCGTTCATCCGGGTCTCCTTGAACTTCTCGGAGATCACCATCTGGCCCTCGTACGTCTTGTTCTCGGGGGCGCCGGCGGAGATGGGGATGGTGCGCACGGTCTCGCCGTTGCGCGTGACCGTCATCTGCTTGGTCTTGGCGTCGACCACGGAGACCTGGTTGCGGCCGATGTGGAAGGTGACGGTCTTCTGCTGCACGCCGTAGACGCCGGGCGAGCCCTCGACGCCGTCCAGCGCGAGCTTCATGGTGACCGTCGACCCCTCCTTCCAGTATTCCTGGGGCCGGCAGTCCATGCGGACCGTGCTGAACCAGTGGCAGACGACCTCCTGGCCGCTGCTGACGGAGACGTCGATGCCCTCCTGCACGGCCTTCTTGTCGGCGATCTCCTTGTCGAACTTGATCGACACGGGCATGCCGACACCGACGGTGGAGCCGTCCTCCGGGGTGAAGTTGCCTATGAAGCTGTTGGTCGGCGAGACCGTGGTGAAGGTGGCGTTCTCGTGGGAGGCGCGGCCCTCGGAGTCCTCGGCCGTCACCGAGACCTTGTAGGTCGTGGCCCGCTCGAGCTGGGCGGCCGGCTTCCAGCTGGTCTTGTCGGCCGACATCTCGCCCTCGACCTGCTGGCCGTCCTTGGTCTCCACCTCGACCTCGGTGAGCGTGCCCTTCTTGACCGCCACGTGGCCCGCGTTGTTGATCGACGCGTTGTCCGTGCCGTCCTTGGGTGTGATGGAGATCTCGGCGACCGAGGTCTTCTCGGCGGCCGCCTCGTCGACCTCGGCCTGGGCGTCCGGGCCCTTCGGCTTCTCGTCGCCGCTGCACCCCGTCAGCACCATCACGCCGCCCAGCAGCGCGGACGCCACCGCCAGCCCCCTGCGCCGCCGCCGCTCACCGACCGTCTTCACACGCTTCTCCATCGTCACTGGTCACCCGACCCCTTGGGACGCCCTGCATCACGACCCGGCAGAAACTCCCCGTCAGCATTGTTCAACGCCCGGACGGGTCGTTCCGGTTCCATCTCGCGGTGAATTGTGCAATCCGCCACGCCGCGAACCGCCCGGGAGGTCCCTCGCTCGAGCGAAGCCGAGAGCCCGGGGCCGGTCCGCGGCGGACCGGAAGACATCGTTCCGCAGTGGTCGCCTTCCCCGCCAGGGGTCAGCCGATGCCGATGCGTGCCGGCGGACCGCCGACTCCGTCACCGATCTCGTCGAAGTCCTCGTCGAAGTCCTCGTCGAGGCCGTCGTCCAGGCGGTCGTCGAAGTCGTCCGCGAAGCCGAAGGCGTCGGCACGTGCCGCGTCGTCGTGCTCTGCATCATCGCCGCAGGGGTCCTCGCGAAGCGAATCGGACGGGCGCCCGACGTGCTCCGCGCTCCACGAGGTCTGGGTCAGCTCGATCCCGGGCAACTCGCTGACCAGGTCGAACGGATCCACGAGGTAGGCCAGGGCCTCCGCCGTGTCATGCGTCACCACGGCCTCGACGCGGCCCCGTTCGCCGTCGGGGAGCGTGCCGTCCTCGGTGATCCGGGTCCGGGCGAGGACCTCGAGCGCCTCGGGGTCGTCGACCTCCACGATCAGCTGGACGTCGATCCGGACGAATCGTCTGTTCTTGGGTGAATTCATGACTGGGAGAGTACGGCGGTGGGCGTCCTCGGGTTTCCCGCGACCCGCGCCTTTCACTAGCATCGGTCCACACGGTCAATTCGCCAGCGCCACAAGGGGATCGATATCCGTGTCCACCACGCGCCGCTCACTGCTGACCGCCGCCGCCGCGGGCGCCCTCCTGGGGGCCTTGTCCTTCGTCCCGTCCGCGAACGCGACGGCGACCTCGGAACGCCCGGAGCCTCGGCCTGTCCACGCCGTTCCCGTCTCCGCCTCCGTCGACGCGCCGGGCGGTCACGCCGTGTCCGCGGCGGGCTCCCCGGAGTCCTCCGCGATGCGGACGGCGTCCGGCCCCGCGGACACCACCTCACCCGACGCCGCGACCGGCACCGGCACCGGCACCGGCACCGGCACCGGCACCACGCTCCGGACCACGACCGGCGACACCGAGCTGGCCGACACCGGCGCCTTCGACACGACGCCGTACATCCTGGGCGGGACGGCCTTCCTCGGCATGGGGGCCGCGTTCCTGGTGTATTCGGTGCGGCGTGAGCGGATGGGGCTGTAGGCGGCCGGAGGGACCGCCCGCCGCGCGGCTCACCGCCGCCCGCCCCCGAGCCCCTCGCGGCCGCCGCAGGGGCCGGGCGCCCTTGACCGTGGTGCGGCGGTACGCCCATAGTCCGGCGCATGATCACATCTTCGCGGGCGCGGCTGGGCGCCCTCACCCTCACCGGCGTGCTCTCCCTGGCCCTGGTCACGGGCTGCAGCGGCGGATCCGACGGGAAGCCGGACGCCGCCCCGTCGTCCCATGCCGCCTCCTCCCCCGCGGACGACGGCGCCGCCCCGGGCAGGGCGCTCTCCGAGAAGGAGCTCGCCGGACTGATCCTCGCGGCGGACGACGTGGAGGGCTTCACGGTCACCGAGCCCGGCGAGGACGACCTCTTCGGCGGCTCCTTCGACGACGTGAAGGTCGAGGGCGGCGACGGCTGCGACGCGCTGGCCAAGGTCGTCAGCGGCTCCACGGCCGGCGACGCGAAGGCCCACGTCTCCCGCCAGGCCACGCAGGAACGGCCCGAGGGGGCGGGTGAGGGCGACGTCCCCTCACTCGAGGACGCGATGCGGCTGGACGTCACCATGATCACGCTCGCCACGTACGACGGGGACGGCGCGCAGCAGGCCGTGAAGAGCGTGGCGGACGCGGTGGAGTCCTGCGCCGACGGCTTCACGGTGACGCTGCCGGGCCAGGACCCGGCCCCCTACGACACGGTCGCCGCCGAGAAGGGCGTGACCTCCGAGGGGGCCGACGAGACGGTCGCCTTCGCGCTGACCGGCGCGTCGCTGGAGGAGGGCGGTCCCGCCTCCTCGGTCCACGGGCAGGCGGTGCGGCACGGGAACAACGTGGTCACCTACCTGACCGTGAACCTGGGCGACATGGCCGACGGGAAGCGCTACCAGGTGTCCGCCCCGGTGGTCGCCGCGCAGGCCGAGAAGCTGGGCTGAGGCC
>NZ_JACADT010000418.1:0-4766 GCF_013421635.1 Streptomyces sp. UH6
GGCCGGCGGCGGTGCGCTCCTCGCGGAGCTCGAGGATCGCCCGCCGCCGCGCGAGCCGGTGACTGCGACGGATCTGCGCCTCCTGGTACCGCCTGCGCTCCTGCCCCGTCTCCGGGAGCACCGGCGGCACCGGCCGCGGCTTCCCGCCCTCGTCGACCGCGGCGAACACCAGATAGGCGGAGCCGACGTGGCTCAGCGGCACCGACTCGTTCCACCGCTCGGTGAGCACCTTCACGCCGATCTCCATCGACGTGCGCCCCGTCCAGTTCACCTGGGCGCGGACATGCACCACGTCCCCGACCCGGACCGGCTGGAGGAAGGCCATCTCGTCCATGGACGCGGTGACCGCGGGCCCCTCCGAGTGCCGCCCCGCGACCGCGCCCGCCGCGTCGTCCACCAGCTTCATGATCACGCCGCCGTGCACCGTGCCCAGGAGGTTGGTGTCGTGGTGGGTCATGATGTGGCTCAACGTGAGGCGGGAAGCAGAGGCGGGCTTCCCGGCGGCTATGCCGGAATCGGAGGTCAGGGCCTGATCTGTCATGCCCTCTACCTTATGCCGGAACCCTCCAAGGGTCCGATTTGCCCCGGTTCATGTGTCGGGTTCGCAACAGGCGGGCCCCGGGTTTTCCACAGGCCTTCTGAGGGCGCCGTCCCAGCGTGCACACTGTCCGTCATGAATGACTGGCCTCAGGGATGGTCCGAGAACAGCCGCGGCGACCGGTACGGGCGCGGCAGCGCAGGCGAGCCCGAGTCCGCCCGCGCGATGCGCCAGGTCCGCCGCGAGCCGTCCGGACCCGTCCCGGGCCGCCCGGCTCCGCAGTACGGCGCGAACGTGCCGCGCCAGCCGTCCGCGCCGCCGTACGGGGGCGGCCACGACCCCGGCTACGACAGCGGTTACAACACCGGCCAGGTGTACGGCGCCCCCCAGGGCGGCCAGGGGGGCGGCGGCTACGACGACGGCGGGTACGCCGGCGGCTACCGCGAGACGCCCGACTGGGGCCGCCGCGTCAAGCGCACCGCGGTCACCGTGGTCACGGCCCTGCTCGTGGTGACGGTCGGCACCTACTTCTGGGCCGACTCCAAGCTGCGCGAGGAGGTCGACCTCTCCAAGGTCATCGAGCGGCCGGAGGAGGGCGACGGCACCAACTACCTGATCGTCGGCTCCGACAGCCGTGAGGGCATGTCCGACGAGGACAAGAAGCGGCTGCACACCGGTTCCGCCGACGGCAAGCGCACGGACTCGATGATGATCCTGCACACCGGGAGCAACGGCCCGACGCTGATATCGCTGCCGCGCGACTCGGACGTGGAGATACCCAGCTTCAAGGGCTCGGACTCCGGCAAGTTCTACGAGGGCACCGGCCGCCGCGTGAAGCTGAACGCCGCCTACGCCGAGGACGGCCCGGAGCTGCTGGTGCGCACCGTGGAGTACAACACCGGGCTGCACATCGACCACTACGTGGAGATCGGCTTCGCCGGCTTCGCCAACATCGTGGACGCGGTCGGCGGCGTGGAGATGGACATCCCCAAGGCGTTCAAGGACGAGAAGTCCGGCGCGGACTTCGAGGCGGGCAAGCAGACGCTGAACGGCGAGCAGGCGCTGGCGTTCGTCCGTACCCGGTACGCCTTCGCGGGCAGCGACCTGGACCGGACGAAGAACCAGCAGAAGTTCCTCTCCGCCCTCGCCAACCAGGCCGCCACGCCGGGCACGGTCCTCAACCCGTTCCGCCTCTATCCCACGCTGAGCGCCGGCCTGGACACCCTGATCGTCAGCGAGGACACCGGGCTGTTCGACCTGGCGTCGATGTTCTGGGCGATGAAGGGCGTCACCGGCGGTGAGGGCACGTCGATGAACATGCCGATATCCGGCAGCAGCGGCGGCAACCTGGTGTGGGACAAGGCCAAGGTCAAGCAGCTGGTGGAGCAGCTGAACAACGACGAGAGGGTCACGGTCAAGGGCAACTGAGGTCGCCCCGCCGGACGCCGAAGGGCGCCCGGGCCGTGCGGCCCGGGCGCCCTTCTCCCGTTCTCCTGCGCGGCGGTCACGCCGACCGCGGCGGGGCTACGGCAGGTTGCGCGCCATGACGATGCGCTGGACCTGGTTGGTGCCCTCGTAGATCTGCGTGATCTTGGCGTCGCGCATCATGCGCTCGACCGGGTAGTCACGGGTGTAGCCGTAGCCGCCGAGCAGCTGGACGGCGTCGGTGGTGACCTCCATGGCGACGTCCGAGGCGAAGCACTTGGCCGCGGCGCCCTGGAAGGTGAGGTCCGCGTCACCCCGCTCGGACTTCGCGGCGGCCGCGTAGGTCAGCTGGCGGGCGGCCTCGATCTTCATGGCCATGTCCGCCAGCATGAACTGCACGCCCTGGAAGTCGCCGATCGGCTTGCCGAACTGCTTGCGCTCCTGGACGTAGCCCTTGGCGTAGTCCAGCGCGCCCTGGGCGATGCCGAGGGCCTGGGCGGCGATGGTGATGCGGGTGTGGTCCAGCGTCTTCATCGCGGTGGCGAAGCCGGTGCCCTCCTCGCCGATCATGCGGTCGGCGGGGATGCGGACGTTGTCGAAGTAGACCTCGCGGGTCGGGGAGCCCTTGATGCCGAGCTTCTTCTCCGGGGCGCCGAAGGAGACGCCCTCGTCGGACTTCTCGACGACGAAGGCGGAGATCCCCTTGGAACGCTTGGTGGGGTCGGTGACCGCCATCACCGTGTAGAACTCGGACTCGCCGGCGTTGGTGATCCAGCGCTTGACGCCGTTCAGCACCCAGAAGTCGCCGTCGCGGACCGCGCGGGTCTTCATCCCCGCCGCGTCCGAGCCGGCCTCCGGCTCGGAGAGGCAGTAGGAGAAGCCGCCCTGGCCCTTGGCGAGCGGGGTCATGTACTTCTTCTTCAGCTCCTCGGAGCCGGAGAGGATCACCGGCAGGGAGCCCAGCTTGTTGACCGCGGGGATCAGCGAGGAGGAGGCGCACACGCGGGCCACCTCCTCGATCACGATCACCGTGGCGAGCGCGTCGGCGCCGGCGCCGCCGTACTCCTCGGGGACGTGCACGGCGTGCAGGTCGTTGGCGACCAGCGCGTCCTGCGCCTCCCGGGGGAAGCGGGCCTCCTCGTCGACCGCCGCGGCGTACGGGGCGATCTTCGCCTCGGCGAGGGCACGGACCGTGTCGCGGAGCATGTCGTGCTCCTCGGACGGGCGGTACAGGTCGAAGTCAGCCGATCCGGCCAAGGTCTCTCACGCTCCAAGGGAGAAAGAAGAGGGGACGATATGAGTTAACTACCGTTTAGTAGCCGAATCCTAGGACGTCTCCTCCGCCGGGGCACCGTGAGGTTGGCGACAGAGGTTTCCCGCTCCGCGGGTCTTCCCGTAAGGGCGGACCTCCACCCCCCGGTTATGCTCGGTCGGCGCGCAGCCAGCACGTGGAAAGCAAGGACGTCACCCTTCAGGAGCATCCATGGCCCTCAAGATCACCGTGATCGGCACCGGGTATCTCGGCGCCACACACGCCGCGGCCATGGCCGAGCTGGGCTTCGAGGTGCTGGGTCTGGACGTCGTCCCCGAGAAGATCGAGATGCTGCAGCGGGGCGAGGTCCCGATGTACGAGCCCGGTCTCGAGGAACTGCTGCGCCGGCACGTCGCCGGTATCGAGGGTTCCTCCGGCCGGCTGCGCTTCACCATGGACTTCGCGGAGGCGGGCGCCTTCGGCGACGTGCACTTCGTCTGTGTGAACACCCCGCAGCGGCACGGCGAGTACGCCGCCGACATGAGCTACGTGAACGCCGCGATCGCCTCGCTGGCGCCGCACCTGACCGGTCCGGCGCTGGTCGTCGGCAAGTCGACGGTGCCGGTGGGCACCGCGGACCGGCTGGCGGCCTACCTGGCCGAGCACGCGCCGGGCGGCGAGGGCGTGGAGCTGGCCTGGAACCCGGAGTTCCTGCGCGAGGGCTTCGCGGTCGACGACACCCTGCACCCCGACCGGATCGTGGTCGGCGTGCGCGGGGGCCGGGCGGAGAAGCTGCTCCGCGAGGTGTACGCGACCCCGCTGTCCGAGGGCACGCCGTTCGTGGTGACGGACTTCCCCACCGCCGAGCTGGTGAAGACCTCGGCCAACTCCTTCCTGGCCACCAAGATCTCGTTCATCAACGCGATGGCGGAGGTGTGCGAGGCGGCCGGCGGTGACGTCGCCAAGCTGGCCGAGGCGATCGGCTACGACGACCGGATCGGGAAGAAGTTCCTGCGGGCCGGCATCGGCTTCGGCGGCGGCTGCCTGCCGAAGGACATCCGGGCGTTCATGGCGCGCGCCGGCGAGCTGGGCGCGGACCAGGCGCTGACCTTCCTGCGCGAGATCGACTCCATCAACATGCGCCAGCGCGGCCGGATGGTCGAGCTGGCCCGGGAGGCGCTGGGCGGGGGGCCGTTCCTCGGCAAGCGGGTGGCGGTGCTCGGCGCGACGTTCAAGCCCGACTCCGACGACGTCCGTGACTCGCCCGCGCTGAACGTCGCGGGCCAGATCCACCTCCAGGGCGGTCAGGTCACCGTCTACGACCCCAAGGGCATGGAGAACGCCCGGCGGGTCTTCCCGACGCTCGGCTACGCCGAGTCGGCGGAGGACGCCGTGCGGGGCGCGGAGATAGTGCTCCACCTCACCGAGTGGCGGGAGTTCCGGGAGCTGGACCCCGAGAAGCTGGGCACGGTCGCGGCGCGGCGGGTGCTGCTGGACGGGCGCAACGCGCTGGACCCGGAGCCGTGGCGGGCCGCCGGATGGCTCTACCGG